>JAHISW010000022.1 GCA_018817995.1 Patescibacteria group bacterium
GGGTGGTGGAAACTCGGGGCCAGAATGCTTTTTTTGGGAGCGCTCTCCGCTTCAGTGGGCTATGTTATTGGTCAAGTAGCTAATAATTTTAGATAGAAAACACAAAATTTATAGTGAGCCTTGTCGAACCATTGACACGATATATTTATCGTGCTAATATCATATCAGTATTTTGAAATAAACTATTTTTGAAAGGAAGGAGGACCTAAAAAATGGAATGCAAAACTGTGAAGGAAGGCAATTCGTGCCATTTTATGACAAAAGCCGGTTGCGGATGTCCTGGTGGAAGCTGCAAACCCATTGTGGATGAGTGCAAGGGGTGCAGAAAGCCAAGGAAATTTGATGGTCAGCTTTACTGCAGTGTTTATGCTGATCCTGCGGTAAAATGGGGACCGGGCAATTGTCCTGTCGCCACGCACATAGTGAAAAAAGAAGAAAAGAAAGTAAAAATGGTTAACCCTATAAAGCAGGCCAAGAGGAGGGGTTAGGCCAGAAAATAAAAAGGCGGTGTCGAAACAGACCCGCCTTTTTTTGTTTTGCCAATACTATTGCTTTATAATTAGAAGCGTGTTAAAGTTAGGCACAATAAGATTAGTTTTAATTAGAGTATGAAGTATGGGAAATTTTAAAAGAGACGATAGAAAATTTAGTGGTGGGAGATCGTTTGGTGGCGGGAAAAGATTTGGAGGCAGAGACGGTGACAAGCCTGCCATGCACAAAGCTACTTGTAGTGAATGTGGTGTTGGTTGCGAGATTCCTTTTAGACCAACAGGAGAGCGTCCGGTGTTTTGCAGTAACTGTTTTAAAAATCAAGGCAATAGCAGTGATAGGGGTGGTGATAGGGGTGGCAGAAGACCTAGTTTTGGAGATAGGCAAAGATATGATGTCGTTTGCGCCAAATGTGGAAAGGGTTGCCAAGTACCGTTTAGACCGACGGCCAGTAAACCTGTTTTTTGCGATGATTGTTTTAAGCAGGGCAGAAGCGGAAGTGTGGGTGGAAGTAAAGATTCCGGAGAAATCATGGAACAAATTAATCTGTTAAACTCAAAAATTGACGGGTTGATAAAAATATTAACTCCTAGTGCCAAAACTTCAATAGAAAAAACAAAGAAACTGAAAGTTAAAAAAGTAAAAGTTACCACAAAAAAAGTTTCATCCAAAAAGAAAAAATAAATTTAAAGAAAAGAACCCCCCTCTCGCTATTTAATCGTATTTGTGATACAATACGGTTAATGAAGAAAGCAAAAATAGGTTTAGATGAAAAGTTCCAAAAAATCTTAAAAACTCCAGCGAGTTTTGCTTTTTTTGTGGCAATTCACGATTTTATTAAACACATAGAATCAAACCGATGTCTTTCTGATGATCTTTCGTCTTGTATAAAAAAAACTACCAATCAAGAGTTAAGGATTTCCGGCAAATATGATCATTTAAAAAGGATTTATCAAGGGTTGGAAGATACCAAGGCAAAGCCAGATGTTGATTTGGGGCACGAAAGATATATGGCGCTTATAGAGTTGAATAAAATTAGAAATAAAGACGTTTCTGAAAATAATTCGTTTTGGAAAAAGCGAGAATTATTCAGAAAATTAACGGGCGAGATTTACGAAATATTGTGCCCGAATCTGGCGTAAATAAAAGTGAGCGATTTTTATATAAAGAAAATTGGGAAGAGGGGGAAGATAGATATCTGGTTGGTTGACGGCTTTAAAATCAGGCGTGATGTGGATGGGCAATTTTCTAATTTTGGCCAGCATTTTCGTTTTTCATTTATTCCGCAAAATGAATTTTGGCTCGACAAAGAGTCTGTTCCCAATGAACGTCATTTTTTTGTAGACCATCTTTTAGTTGAGTGGAAAATGATGAATGATGGTGTTTCTTATAATGAAGCAGTTGAGGTGGCAGACAACAAAGAACGAGTGGAAAGAATGATGTCTGGTGATTTTAAAAAAATTGTCGCAAAAGACGGTTCGATAGACACAAGCAAAGCTCGCAAACATCTCTTGGGGAAAACAAAAGAAGGTGTTTTTGTTTGGCTGGTTGATGGGCGCGCGGTGAGAAGTGTTTTTGATATTGATTTTGCAGAAGGGGGTCACGACCTTGTTTATAATTATGTTCCCCAAAACGAAATTTGGATAGACGATGACGTCAGCGCCAAAGAAAGACTCTATGTGATTTTACATGAACTTTGCGAGCGGTCGTGGATAGGCAAGGGACTCAATTATAGCCAGGCTCATTATGAAAAAGCCAGTCCCCTTGAGTGGGAAGTTCGCCATAATCCCGAAAAATTGGAAGAAAGTTTAATGATTCTTGGTTATTGCCCCGAGTGATTTTTTGGGGTTTTTTGATTTTCACTTCCAATTAAGATAGACTGAAAGCAAGATGTCATCCAATGTTGAGCAAATAAAACAGAGATTGACGATAGTTGATGTTGTTGGCTCGTATATAAAACTACAAAAAGCGGGGGCTAATTATAAGGCCTGTTGTCCTTTTCATTCAGAAAAATCACCTTCTTTTTATGTTTCTCCAGCAAGAGAAATGTGGCATTGTTTTGGTTGCAACTTAGGTGGCGATATTTTTGAATTTGTTAAACAGATAGAGGGGGTGGAATTTCCGGAGGCTTTGAAAACTCTGGCTGACCGCGCCGGTGTAACTCTTGTTTTTCAAAATCCGGAAGTCAGAAGCGAGAAAACGACTCTTCTAGACTTGATGAACGACGCCGTCTTTTTTTACCAGAAGCAGCTTACGGAAAAAGAGGAAGTATTAAACTATCTTCGTAAGAGGGGACTGAAAAATGAAACATTAAAAAATTTTAACATCGGTTTTGCCCTCGGAGAAGAAAGTGGCTGGCGACATCTTTTTACTTTTCTAAAAAATAAGGGATATTCTATTGACCAAATGGAAAAGGCAGGGCTTGTTATAAAAAAAGACACAGAAAGTTACTACGACAGATTTCGAGGTAGAATAATGTTTCCTCTTAAGGATGTTTCAGGCAGAATAGTCGGTTTTTCCGGACGTGTATTTGGAGAAGAGAAAGAGGGTGTCGGTAAGTACATAAACACTCCGCAGACCGTTCTTTATGATAAATCAAAAATACTTTACGGGTTTGATAGAGCTAAAATGGAAATAAGAAAAAAAGACGCATGCATTTTAGTTGAAGGACAAATGGATGTAATAATGGCGCACCAAGCCGAAGGTGCCAGAGGCGCGAGAGAAGGTGGAGTGTCAAATACTGTTGCGGTTTCTGGGACGGCTCTTACATCAAGTCATTTGGAAATAATTAAACGCCTAACAAACAATCTGATAATGGCTTTTGATAGCGACGAAGCGGGACTCGCCGCTGCCAAAAGAAGTATAGACATTGCTTTGCGAAGCGGGTTTGAAGTTCGCGCCGTGGCGCTTCCCCAAGGAAAAGACCCAGCCGATGTTATTTTGGTAAATCCGGAAGAATGGAAAAAAGCGATAAACGAATCACTGCATATAATTGAATTTTATCTAAATATTTTAGAGGAAAAGTGTGGAGCAAATTCGCGTGAATTTAAATTAAGTGTTGAAAAATCGGTTCTACCTTACGTCCTGCTTATACAGAGTGGAGTGGATAGAAGCCATTGGGTGTCTTATATAGCGAAAAAATTAAATGTAAAAGAGGAGACTATTTTAGAAGAAATGAAGAAAATTCACATAGATTCTAAACAAAAAAGCTCAGGAGTAGGGGAGATAAAAATAGAAAAAAAAGAAACAAAAACTAGACAAAATCTTATAAAAGAAAAACTGGCTGGTATTATGTTGTGGAAAAAAGACAAAAGAATAGTTCCATCTTTTGCGCGAGATAAAATAAAAAGTTTCTTGGAAAACATGAAAAGTTCAGAAAAGGGCAAGTTGGCGTTGGAAGCGGAGCTTTACTATGGGGATATGAAAGAAATTGAAAAAGAGATTCAAACTCTCGCAGAAGATTTAAAAAGTGAAGATACGAAGCATCAATTAGAAAAAATTGCGAACGAAATGGGGGCGCTTGAAGAAAAAGGGGACGCGATTGCCTTAGAAGAAAAACTAATAGAATTTCAAAAACTCTCAAAAGAATTGTAGGGGGTGTAAAAAACGAAACCCCCGCCCATTTCTGGGCGGGGGGTGTTTTGTGTCTATAAGCCGAATTCTGTACCCCGCTAAGCGGGGCGGTAGTCATTTATCTGCCTCGCCAGTTACCTGGCGGGTCAAGCGGCACTTCCCGCTAAGCGGGACACGGCCTTGCACTTGGGTAAGGATTTAGCACGTTTCAGCCGGACTTAACCGGGTCGTTTCTGTTCGCACCTCTCGTGTTGCCACGGCAGGCGGTTAGCCTGTACCCTTCTGCATTTTATAAAAAAGCAAGTGTTCGGACTTTCCTCTGCCAAAATTGTTTGAACAAAATTGGGAGCGACTACCCAACACAAAACTGTTTACAAGTATAATATAGATTTTGCGCTATGTCCATAGTGGATATTTTTTTTTGACCTTTTTAATACTGCCATGCTATAATATTATTATTATTGTTATTATTATACTTATAAGAATATGGATATAAATAAAGAAGAATTGCCTAAACAGAAAACTTTTTGGACTAAGTTTTCTCATCGCATCATTTTAGCATTAGCATTGTTGTTACCTCTTTGGTTTCTTCCTTTTGGCGGAAATGCCCTAGGGATAAGCAAATCAATT
Source organism: Patescibacteria group bacterium (assembly GCA_018817995.1). Classification (GTDB taxonomy): domain Bacteria; phylum Patescibacteriota; class Minisyncoccia; order JAHISW01; family Tagabacteraceae; genus JAHISW01. Next base: position 4,693 of record JAHISW010000022.1, read on the forward strand.
CTTATTTTGGTCGCTGTTTTGTTTGCTTCTGTTTTTTATTTTGTGCACATATTACAGAAGGGATCCGTTAAGTATTTTAGTGGAATTGCTGTTTGGTCTCTTGTGGCAGTTTTGGTTTCCACTTTGGTGTCTTCTTTCTTTTCTCAGGCCATGTCAGTTTCCTTTTTTGGGGTTGGTGGAGAGGCGGGAACTTTTGCGTTTATATTCGCTTCATCGCTTGCTTTTTTCTTGACAGCATTGCTTTTCCAATCGGAAAAAAGAGTTTTAGCTCTCTTTTCTTTTTTAATTGTGTCATCTTTGGTTGTGTTTATTATAGAAGCGCTTCGCATTATTTTTGATTTGAATTTTTTCGGTTTCGTTTCTGGCGGGAAAGTCTCTCTTGTGGGGTCGCTGAATGAGCTGGCTATATTTTTTGGTTTTATTGGTCTGATAGCTGTTGTTTCTATAGAATTTTTCAAAAAAACAAGCCGTGGTTGGCGCGTGATGTTGTACGTTATCATGGCCCTTTCTCTTTTGTCTGTGGCTTTAATTAATTTTACAACAGCTTGGTATGTTCTCGGATTTTTATTTTTGGTCTTATTTATTTACTTGTTTTCGTTTTCTGGAAAAGCGCGCAATTTTGTTTATTTGTCTCTTTTTTTGGTTTTGATTTCATTGTTTTTTATATTGATTAGGCCACTGATGGGTGATTTAACAAACGCGCTTGGCTTTGAGTCTCTGGATGTCCGGCCTTCGTGGAGCGCCACTTTTCAAATCAACAAGAGTGTTTTGACGGAAAGCGTGAAAAATATGATTTTGGGCTCGGGACCAAACACATTTGCTTATGATTGGGCAAAGTTCAAACCTGTTAGTATAAATGAAACTATTTTTTGGAATGTTGGTTTTCAGAGCGGTATAGGACTACTCCCTTCTTTTGTTGCAACTACGGGTGTTTTCGCTTCTATTTTTTGGCTCTTCTTCGTTCTTTCTATTCTTTATTATGGTTTCAGGGCAGTTCTTTACACCGAGGACAATATAATTAGGAGTTTGTTATTCGGTTCTTTTTTGGGTTCGGTTTATCTTTGGGTGTTTAATATTATTTACACCCCCGGCAACTTTTTGTTCTTTTTGTCATTTTTGGTTACGGGTTTGTTTTTCGCGATGCTTATAAAAAGCGGAAAATTACCCATGAAAGAATTTTCTTTTGGGGACAAGGTGGGTCTGAATTTTATTTTCTCGTTGGCTATAGTTCTTGTGTTGATACTTAGTGTTGCCGGTTTTTATTTGCTCTTCCAAAAGTATTGGGCGGCCTATTCTTACGCAAGGGGCGTTGATTTAGCCAATAGTGGCGCCGATCTGGATACTGTTCAGAATCTTTTCTCAAAGGCTGCTAGTTTTGACCAGCAACCAAGGTATCACCAGATGTTGAGCGATATTGGACTTGTTAGACTATCTCAAATCTCTACGGACAATTTGTCTGAGGATGAGGCGATTTTACAATTTCAAAATGTTTTGGCCTTTACTATTGAACAAGCTCAAATGGCAACAACTCTAAACCCGGAGGACTCATCTAATTGGATAGCGTTGGGTGGAGTCTATGAAAATCTGATACCTTACAAATTAGAAGGCGCTGATCAGGTTGCTCTTGAGGCTTACAAAAAAGCTCTGGAAAAAGCTCCTTCTAGCCCATATCCTCTTTTGTTGTCTGCTCGCGTCCATGCTCAGATGGGCAGAAATGACGAGGCGCGTTCTTTTATTGATTCAGCGCTTGCCCTGAAAAGTAATTATACATCAGCAAGATTCTTGCTGGCGCAAATTGCGGCACAAGAGGGCGACTTAGAAGATGCCATCAAACAAACTGAACTGGCGCGTCTTACGGCGCCTAGCGATACGGGAGTTCTTTTCCAGCTTGGCATGCTTTATTACCAAAACAAAGATTATAAAAAAGCGCAGTTGGTTTTTGAAGGAGTGATTAAAAACAATCCCAATTATTCAAATGCCCGTTATTTCTTAGGGTTAATATATTCCGAGTTGAATAATGATTCCGCGGCAATTGAACAATTTGAAAAAATTGAGGCGCTAAATCCCGGAAATACTGAAGTTGGAATGATTCTATCAAATTTGCGCGCTGGCCGTTCCCCGTTATCAAATATTTCTCCACCGGAACTGGCGCCTGAAGAAAGGGGGGAATTGCCAATAGATGAAGAAACTTCTATGGAAGAAGAGTGATTTTAAGTTGTGCAAAAAATTTTAAAATTTTTAAGTAAAGAAACAAGGGGTCTGCACCAGGCGGCTTTTATTTTGGCTTTTGGTTCTATTGGGGCAAAAGCGCTGGCTATTTTAAGAGATCGTTTACTTGCGTCAAATTTTGGCGCAGGCAAGACGCTTGATGTTTATTACGCTTCTTTCAGATTGCCTGATTTGTTGTATGTTTTTTCTCTTTTTCTTGTGTCCGTAACGGCTTTGATACCTCTTTTTTTGGAGAAGAAAAAAATTTCTATTGAAGAAAGCAAAAGGTTTATAAACAGTGTTTTTACTGTTTTTTTTGTGTTTCTTGTTTTTTTGACGGCAGTCTCTTTTTTTGCTGTTCCTTATATAACGAGTATGATTGCGCCGGGTTTTTCGGGAGAAGACAAAGATATACTCATAAAACTTAGTAGAATTCTTCTGCTTTCACCCTTGTTTCTTGGCTTTTCCAATCTAGTTGCCGGCATTATTCAGTCTTTCCGTCGTTTTTTTGTGTATGCGCTAAGCGGTGTCTTGTACAATGTTGGTATTATTTTTGGTCTTCTTTTTTTGGAGCCGATTATTGGATTGAAAGGGGTTGTCTGTGGCGTTATAATTGGCGCCTTTGCTCATTTCGCGATTCAATTACCATCCCTCGTCAGTTTGGGGTATTTCCCTAGATTTACGCGCAAAATAGATTTTTCTGGAGTAAAACAAGTCCTTAACTTATCTTTTCCCAGGGCTTTAGGATTGGCGTTAAACCAGCTTGTTTTGATGGCAATGACGGCGGTGGCTTCTTTGTTGGCGGTCGGAAGCATTGCGGTTTTCAATCTTGCTTCAAATTTACAAACTATTCCCTTGGGCGTTATCGCTTTGAGTTATAGCGTCGCCGCCTTTCCGTCTCTGGCGCGCAGTTTTATAAAAAAGGAAAAGGAGGAATTTTTATCATCCATATCTTCGTCTTTTAGTCATATAATTTTTTGGCTTTTGCCATTTACCGCTTTGTTTGTTGTTTTGAGGGCGCAAATAGTTAGGGTTATTTTGGGGGCAGGCGTTTTTACATGGGCGGATACTCGTTTAACCGCCGCCGCTTTAGCATTGTTTTCTTTCTCTCTTTTTGCCCAAGGTATTGTTCTTCTTTTGGTCAGGGCTTTTTACGCGGCAGGTAAAACAAAAATTCCTCTTATTGTAAACATTATTTCATCTTTTGTGATAGTTATTTCTTCGGTGGCATTTCTTTCTTTGTTTAAAAACTGCGTAAGTGTTGGTTGGTTTTTTAAAAATTTATTAAGGGTGGGAGATGTTTCTGGGGCTTCTGTTCTGGCTCTTCCTTTGGCGTATTCTATTGGCATGATTTTGAATTTTATTCTTCTTTTTGTCTTTTTTGAAAAGGAATTTGGGGGCATTTCTTTACGTGTTAAAAAATCTGCTTTGCAAGTAACTGCTTCTTCCGTATTGTCTGGCGCGACTGCTTATTTTTTCTTATCAATTTTTGCGCGCATTTTCAATCTAGATATATTTTTTGGTATTTTTATGCAGGGTTTTTTGGCAGGTATCCTAGCTTTGTTTGCGGGGTTTGTTTTTCTTAAATTAACAAACAACAGGGAATTAAAAGAAATCACCCTTTTTGTCAGAAAGAAATTTTCTTATGTGGAGGGCAAAAAAATCGTCGCTAAACCCGAACCCGAAGAACTCCCATAAAAACACATGGAAACACGACCGGAAGACACTTGGAAGCTCAGCTTCCAAGTGGTAGTATAGAGGGATGAGAAAAGAGTCGCCATCAAACGGAGAATATTATCATGTTTTTAATCGTGGCGTAGACAAGCGAACGGTTTTTTTAGATCAAAATGATTTTAGAAGATTTTTTCAGAGCATGGAAGAGTTTAACGCCATAAAACCAATAGGTAGTATATACGAGAACTCATTTCACAAAGACAAAAAAGACCAACTTGGGCAACTTGGAAGCTCAACTTCCAAGCAGGATAAATTAGTTAACTTTATTTGTTATTGCCTCAACCCAAATCATTACCATTTTATTTTGGAGCAGGCGGTAAACAGAGGAATTGAAAAGTTTATGCATAGACTAGGCACGGGATATACTAAGTATTTTAATAAAAAAAATAAACGCAACGGGGTTTTATTTCAAGGGAGATATAAAATTAATTGTATTTGTTCAAATGAAGATCTTTTGTATTTAAGCGCTTATGTAAATCTAAACGACAAAATCCACAGACTTGGAAGCTCAACTTCCAAGTCGAGTTATGGGGAATATTTTAACGTAGATAACCACGAAGATAGGGGTATTTTTTGCAAAAAAGATATTATTTTGAAACAGTTTAAGGATCAATTTGAGTATAAAAAATTTGCAGAGGGTTCGTTGGAGGAGATAAAGGCAATAAGAGATTTTAGAAACGTTCTGTTGGAATGATTTATGTAAGAATAACAAAAACCACCCCGTTAGAGTGGTTTTTTGTTATTATTTTTACCAAATTAATCTTTTGGCGCCATCGATTACGGTGTCGCCACCAAGACCTTGAAGCGGTCCCAGAGGATTTACTTCCTTCCGGATTACATTGATATTTGCTTTTCCGTCATATGGCAAGGTGTATACTACCACATTGTCTACGGTTAAAATAAGGCCATAGAAGCTCCAGCCCGTTTTTCTTTCAATCTTTCTAAAATTGAGAGTGTGTTTCCAGAAATTACCTTCGTGGTGTTTGTTTGTGTCGGAAAAAACCAGCTCGTAGGCTTTTCTTTCATTCTTTTTGGCATCAAGAAAGATTCGCACTCCTTTGGGTAAATCTTTTCTGTTAATATTTTCTTTGTGTATGAATATCTTTTCAACACTTAGCCAGTTTAGGGTTCCTACGTTCGGCGCTTCCTCGCAGATGCCCATTTTTTTCAGGTCTTGGGTGGTTGTTTTTCCCACTACTATTTCTTTGTTGTATTTTTCAATAATCTCATCCCACGTTTGAAATGGCGACAGTACTGCTTCGTTTGATCTGGATAGATATTTATTAGGTGTGTTCTTTGTGCTGGCACATCCGCTTATCGCAAAAATCGTCAAAATTGACAAAATCAATAAGGCAAAAACCGTGTTTTTTCTCATTTTGAACGTTAACTCCTTTTTGTTTGTATTGTTAAAGACCCGCTCTCTTGCTCTTATTATATATAATAAACTATAGTAATAGCAAGCGCTTTTATGAATAGTAATTCAGATAACATAAGAAATTTTTGCATCATTGCCCATATTGACCATGGTAAGTCTACTTTAGCTGACAGGTTTTTGGAGATAACAAAAACTGTGGAAAAAAGAATAATGCAGGAGCAATATCTTGACCAAATGGAACTGGAACGTGAAAGGGGAATAACGATAAAAATGCAACCCGTCAGAATGATTTACAGAGTAAATCATTCGGAAATTCTAAGCACGAAGCACGAAGCGCGAAACAAGTCTCAAATTCAAAATTCAAATACCTCAAACAAAAGTTTCGGATTTCGAAATTTGGATTTCGAATTTACAAGTTCAGAATATATTCTGAACTTGATAGATACTCCAGGACATATTGATTTTTCGTACGAAGTTTCTCGATCTCTTAAAGCTGTGGAAGGTGCGGTTTTACTGGTTGATGCTACCCAAGGCGTGCAGGCGCAGACGGTTGGCAATCTTGAAATGGCGAAAGCGCTGGGGCTTACCGTTGTTCCGGTTGTGAATAAAATAGACAGCCCGA
>JAHISW010000023.1 GCA_018817995.1 Patescibacteria group bacterium
AGAAGCCCATGTACCATCAGAATATTTACGATAAGACTCTATTTCTTCACTATACTCAATATTCGTTTTTTTTAGACCAGACCAATTAATATAGACCGTGGCTAGATTGTATGAGCTATTCACATTAGGAAATTCAAATACAGCATTTGCAACTTCACATTCAGCAACACCACCACCTAAATTCCTAAACTGACCTTCCACCCTAGCGCTAATAGTGTAACCGCCTACACTATCTCCACTTAAGCCGACACTTGCGAAACAAGATCTTAAATCTTCCCACCCATACCAGTAACCATTGGGTTCACATTGATCCCCATCATCAATTTCCCATACATCACATATTTTATTATAATTATAATCAGTACATCCTGGGTTAGGCGGATAAGTATCCCATGGATCACCAAGATACACCCTATTATGATAAGCAGGAGGTGTCCAAAAATAAGCCGTGCAATCTTCATCTCCAGGATAACGAACAGCGCAACGGCAAGGATCCTTCGGATATGTATAAAACGAATTATATGACCGAACACCACTACATCTTACTTTAAAAGCAAAATTAATTGAATCTCCCGGTTTATATACTTGACCGTGGCTAATTCCATTCATTTCCACAATAGAACAAAACTTCATTAAGTTAGAACCCACAATATCTGCTTTTATCTCATGATTAGCCGTAAATAAAAATACTACAAATACTAATGAGGGAAATATTATTAATAATTTAATTTTGTTTTTTTTCATAATTATAAAAACTATTTTACTATTTGAACCTGACACTCTGCTTCAGCGGTTAATCCGACAGTATCTTCTGTAAATATTTTAGCTTGTTTCACACCAAGAGTATCATAAACTATATCCACTATAGCTTCATTGCTTTCTAATCCATCCGTTCCAGTCCATTCGTAAAAATAATTTGGAACTCCAATTTTTATATAAGTAATTTGCCAACGAATTCTATCTCCAATATTGGCTTCACTTTCTGCTGTTTTGTTTTGACTGGGCTCTGTTTGCGAACCATCTTTATCAAAAATCAAAGGATAGCATTCCACAACTAATTTAGAACTTTCTATTTTTACAGGAATAATAACAGTCTGGTTATTATAAACAGTTGTTATTTGAGTTTCTCCCTCACCAATACCCCTAGCTTGCCCTTTGACTGAGTTATTTCCAACGGTTGCAATACCCATATCGTTACTTTTCCAATCTGCTTTATCAGTCACGTCTGTTTTCTGTTCACTTTTTGAATCATAAAGAAAAAGTTTAATATTTTCAGTATAATGAACATTCAAATTCAACTCTGCTGGTTCTACTATTAATAATTTATTTTCTTTAACATCTGTAGTGCCGGTAAACAAAAAATACGCAAACATAAAAACACATACCGCGATTACCAACAAAACTATTCTAAAAGTTAGCGATTGGAATATTTTTTTCATATAATAATTTTTAAAACCAAGGTATAATTTCTCTCCATTTTGGCATAGACTTCTTGACAACAATATTTTTGGCGGGAATGGCATTGCCATCTCCATCAAGCGGTTGACAGGCGTACCCTTCGCTATCCGTAACGCGAAGGCTTATTCCGTATTCGTCATCTGAAAGAAACTTGACAACCGGATTTTGCGAACCGGAATTTGTGTCATTGTTATATGCGACTTCTCCGCCAAAAAAAGTCCATTTCCACGCGCTACACAAAACCACATTGTTGTCATCGTTGTAGCACAATGATTTATCCATAAAATAGACGCTATTCTTGGCAAGCGGACTTTCTGGAGACCAAGTAAAATCAGGAGTCGGAAATTTATGTTTTTTTGTGCTGAAAGAAGTTCCTTCCGCCCAATCCGAATAATCTCCATTTGTGTTCCAAACTTGAACTCTCCAATAATATTCCGTATTGTGGACTATTTTATTATCCTCCAATATTGGAGAAACTATGACAGTTTGGCTAGTGGCGGAGGATTCAAATGTTCTGTTGATTTCAGGAGAAGAAAAATCACTATTATTATCCACTTGGAAATTAAAGTTCTTTTGATAAAAACCATTTGCGTCGTTGTACACCCATAAAAATCCATGAGACGCAAGACTGCAGTAATCACCATCGCTTACTCGCAATTCTGTTGTGGATACAGGATTGACTGGAGGACTTGGCGGACCTGGAGGACTTGGCGGACCTGGAGGACTTGGCGGACCTGGAGGACTTGGCGGGGTTGTAGACTTATTAGCGCTACATGAATCTGTAGTACCCCCGTTTATTCCAATACATTTCCAATCCCACGGACCCGTACCGGTCACATCCGTAGGTGTCCCCTTGCTACATAAATTTGTTGTTGGTTTTGTATCAAAAGTTTGTCCATCTGAAAAACCGCATTCGCCATTGACAGGAGCGCCTGGTTCAACTCCTCTAATCGCTGAACAGGTTGCATTGGTTCCACCATTTGCTCCCGGGCACACCCATGTAACAGTTTCTCCCTGTGTCGGAAAACTAGGATTGCTTGGACTTGCGGTTCCCGTATCGCAGAAAGCCCCCGTATAACCAGTTGCATCCCATGCATATGTTTTTGCTGATGAGCCACAAACTCCGTTAATAGGTTTTTTGCTTATGGTTAAAGTCGCAGTACAAGAAGGATACGGCTCTTTCGTTGCACTGTTTTTTACTGTTATGGTGCACACTTCCGTTCCTGTTTGAGACTCGCCGAAACTAAGGGCAAAAGAACCGTTCACGCCAATTGAGCCCCATCCCTCAGAAATAGATTTAGGTCCTGTACAACTATACATGGCTTGTTCCGCATTTTGAGAATTCCATGTGGCCATGCTTGAACCGGGAGCTGTAATGGAAGATGGAGAAAACGCAAGATTGCAGGAAGGTTTTAGGGGTTCTTTAATCGTCAAAGTAGCGCTACAGGGTGTTCCTTCCACCCCGGCGCTATTTCTTGGAGTAATTGTGCATGTTTGCGTTCCTGTTTCGCTCTCACTGAAATTAAGAGCAAAAGAATCATTCAGTCCTATTGAACCCCAAGGGCCAAACATGGTTTTCACGCCAGCGCAATCATACTTGAGTTGTGTGGCATTTCGAGAATTCCATGTGGCCATGCTTGAACCGGGAGCTGTAATGGAAGATGGAGAAAACGCAAGATTGCAGGAAGGTTTTAGGGGTTCTTTAATCGTCAAAGTAGCGCTACAGG
>JAHISW010000004.1 GCA_018817995.1 Patescibacteria group bacterium
ACGATAGCAAGATGGCTTACCCCAAACGGTGAATCTATTTCCGAAAAAGGGCTAGAACCGGATGTTGTGGTAGAGTTCACAAAAGAAGACCTTGAGGCCGAAAGAGACCCGCAAATGGATAGGGCGCTTGAGATTTTATCGAAGATGTAGTATGCTTTTTTAAATATGAAAGTTATATTATTGCAAAATGTTACTGGTTTGGGGCAAAAGGACGACGTTAAAGAGGTCAAGGTTGGTTATTGGCGCAATTCTTTGTTGCCACAGGGTTTGGCGATTGAAGCAACGGAAAGCCTTTTAAAACAAGCGGAAATTAGAAAAGAAAAAGAGAAAGAGGCAAAAGAATACGAGAAAAAACAATTTACTAAATTGTTGGAAGGGCTGAAGGACCAGACCCTTGTAATTGAAAGAAAAGCAGATGACACGGGGAGTTTGTTTGATGGCATTGATACAAAAGAATTAGCTGAGATTATAAAAGAGAAAATGAGGTTTGAAATTCCTGCAGAAATCATAAAACTTGAAAAGCCAATTAAAAAAACCGGCATTCATGAAGTTCCGGTTGGCGATACTGTTTTGAAAGTTGAAGTTAAGGCAGAACACTAACAACAGAAACCCGTTTTGTTTTTCCGGTAAAATTTAATTTTCTTTTTTTAGAAAATTTTACTTTTCCCCCCACCAAAGAGAAAAGAGTGTGGTCTTTTCCTTCCTCGACATTTTCTCCCGACAGTATCTTACTTCCTCTTTGGCGAACAAGAATAGAACCTGATTTTGCTGTTTGACCGTCCGAAAGCTTTATACCCAAATATTTTGGTTGCGAATCCCGGGTATTTTTAGTTGAACCACCTGACTTTGTATGTGCCATAATATTATGAATATAAGCGAAAAAATAAAAAAAATCAAGACCATAGACAATGATGTATTTATTATTGTCATTATTTTGTTTGTTGGGCTTATTTCTTTCGGTTTAGGGCGTCTTTCTGCTCTTTCTGAAAACAAAACTCCAGTGACAGTTCGCCAGGGCTCACTGCAGGCAGTGGAAAATCTAACTGGCGCTGTTGCCAATACCCAACTACCTGCCTCGCCGGCAGGCGGGTCGACCTCCAGTGTCGATAGTAATCTAGGTGGTGAAGATAAACTTTTTGTGGCGAGCAAAAACGGAACGAAATATCATTATCCGTGGTGTTCTGGGGCCCAAAGGATAAACGAAGAAAACAAAGTTTGGTTTGATACAAAAGAGGAAGCGGAAAAAGCGGGGTATACTCCCGCCTCAAATTGTAAGGGTTTGTAAAAAGTTAAAGCTCTCGCGTGATGCGAGAGCTTTTATCGGGTCTGGAAAAAATTATTAAAACATCATTTTCTGACATTCTCTCTTTACCTCCTTTATACCTTCGTCAAAAAGGTTAACGAGAGAAGGAAGGGGCTGGTTGGGCACCGGTTTTTCTTCTTCCAAGGAAACCACGATTCCCTCTGGGGTTAACTCGGACTGACTAGTGAAAGCCATGTCGGGTGTTCCGTCCGGTTCTCCTAATTCATCTCCATTTCCGAAGATAGCCAGCACCGATCCGCCGTCCACGAATTTTATGGAATTTACAATGACCCTGTCTTTGTAAACAAGAATGGCTTTGTAGAACAAAGACACAACCATTTGGTTTCCTCCGTCGTGGACTCGGAAGAAAACATTACGATATCCGTTTTGTCCGGGGATGGGGAGGTTGGTAGCTTCCAGGACCCACATAGCGCTTCCGCCCGGACCCTGTTGGGGCGGGGTTCCCATTACCGCCTGTTTTAACAGGTTGATTACTTCCTTCTTATCTGCCGCATGGACAGGGCAAGACAATAAGAGGACAATTGTCATCAACACTATTCCTGCCATGGTTGTTATCATAGCAGAAACCAAGTTTTTTCTTATATTTTCCATTTTATCCTCCTTTCAAAGACCCGATTTTCACAATCTAGCACAGAATTAAATCAATGTCAAGGTTGTTGAAAAAGACATTTTGAGGCATCTTTATTTGTAGTTATAAGCACATTGAAAAATAAAAAGGAGATTGTAATGACGATTAAATCTTTGGATGATCTTGTTCTTTTTGTAAGAAAAAACAAAAAAGTTGTTTTAACAATTGATGAAAAAAAGGATATTTGTCGTTCTCGCAAAGTGCTTGTAGAAAAGATGAAGACAGAGAGAGTTTATGGCGCTAATACAGGAGTGGGGAAGTCTTGGGATGTTGATATTTTACCAAAAGACGATGAGGAATTTCAAAGAAGGTTAATTTTAAGTCACGCTACAAATACGGGCAAATTGTTGGAAAGAGACTCTGCAAGAGGAACATTACTTTTATTGATTAACACACTAAGGAAAGGTTTTTCGGGTGTAAGTTTAGAAACGATAGAAGCAATTATTGATTCGTATAATTCTGACATTGTGCCAATTATTCCAGAAAGGGGTTCGTTGGGGGCAAGTGGGGATTTGTCTCCTTTGTCGCACCAATTTTTATCTCTTTCTGAAGTTAAACTTAAACAAGGTGAAACCATATTTTTGATAAATGGCACGCATTGTTGTACTAGCGTTCTTGCTTTTGCTGTTTATGAGGCCCAAAAGATTGTTAAAATAGCTGATTTGGCTGTGGCAATGACAACTGAAGCTTTGCAGGCAAACACCGACACAGTTTATTACAACATGAGCTCTCTAAAAGAATACATGGGTTTGCATATTTCTGAGGAAAATGCGCAGATGTTATTTGATATGAATAGCCCGGATTATTCTCCACGCACTTCTTCATTACAAGATGCCTATTCATTGAAATGTTTCCCTCATGTTCATGGAGGAATTCGCGATTTTATAAATTTTTATGCTGACATAGTGAGCAGAGAAATAAGATCCATCTCATTAAATCCAGTTGTCTTTACCAATATAAATCAAATTCGTTGTGGGGGAAATTTCCATGCTCATTCTATTGCGTTGGCCGGTGATTGCTCAAGCGTCGCTCTAGTTGGTTTAGGAGGTATTTCTCAGGCGAGAATTGGAAGAATGCTTGACGAAGATTGTTCTAATGGATTGCCGCCTTTTTTGTCTTCCAAGCCAGGGATAAATCCGGGGCTTATGATTTCTGGTTATAGTTCAGGTGCTTCATTGTCTTGGAGTAAAATTTTAAGTCGCCCTGCCTCTGTTGACTCTGTTTCGGTTTCTGCCGGTCAAGAGGACTTTGTTAGCATGGCGGCGAACGCTACTCTAAAAGCAAGAGATAGCGTAGAGGAGGTGCGGAACATTTTGGCCGTTGAACTTCTTTGCGCTTCCCACGCTTTGAAGTTTCGCGAGGTAAAAATACCGGATTCTTTGGCAAAAATACGGGATTTGATTTTGGATAGAACTAAAAATATGTTAATTACCGAATCGGTTAGCGAGGCTATAAACAATATCGCCAAATTGATAAAAAGTGGTGAAATTTTGGAAGCATTGCCAGTATATTTGTTTTAAAAAAACGCCTCCCGGTCGAGTTTAGCTCGACTTCGGGGGGTTTTTGTTTTAGTCTAAGAATATGAAACGGATGGTTGAATGCGTTCCGAATATAAGTGAGGGACACGACAAAAAGAAAATAAAAGAAATTGTTTCGGTCGTGGAGAGAGAAGGGGTTAAACTTCTTGATGTCAATTCTGACGCGGAACACAACAGAAGCGTGATAACTTTTGCAGGAGAGCCGGAAGCTGTTTTAGGCGTGTCTTTTGATTTGATTAAAAAAGCGAGCGAGTTGATTGATATGTCTGTCCACAAGGGAGAGCATCCAAGAATGGGAGCCGTTGATGTCTGTCCTTTTATTCCTGTTGCCGGTGTTGATATGGATGATTGCGTGGACTTGGCCCACAGACTGGGCAAAATGTTGGGGGAGGCGGGGATTCCCGGATATTTCTATGGGTATGCGGCAAAAAAACAGGAGAGAAAAATTTTGTCGAGTATCCGCAAAGGAGAATATGAATCTTTGTCTGAAAAATTAAAAAAGCCTGAATGGAAACCCGATTTTGGACCAACCGAGTTTAATTCCAAGTTTGGAGCTGTTGCGGTTGGGGTGAGGGATTTTTTAATCGCCTATAATGTAAATCTGAAGAGCGATGATTTGAAATTGGCAAATGATATCGCTAGAATTATTCGCAATTCTGGAGACACTCGGGTTCTGGGCGCTTTTAAAACGGTTCAGGCTACGGGTGTTGATACTAGAGATAAAGGATACATTCAGGTCTCTATGAATTTAACAGACTATAAAGTTGATTCTATGGAAGTTGTTTTTGAAACAATAAAGAGAATTGCAAAATTGTGCGATATTGAAATTCACAGCACTGAGGTTGTTGGATTAACACCAAAAGATATTGAGAAGGCTTTGGAAATATGAAACAAATAAAAAAACAAACAATTGAATATTTTTTGAAAAATTTGTCTTCAAAAACTCCGGCTCCGGGCGGAGGAAGCGTGTCAGCTTTGATGGGCGCATGTTCAGCTTCTTTGGTTTCAATGGTTTGCAATTTAACTATCGGAAAGAAAAAATATATTGGCGCTGAAAAAGAAATGAAAAAGATTTTAAAGAAAGCAGATAAACTAAGAGATGGGTTTTTGATTTTGGCGGAAGAAGATAAAAAGGCTTTTTTGGGTGTTATAAAAAATAAATACTCTAAAGCAAGTTTAAAAAAAGCCATGGCAGTTCCTGCCAAAACAGCGCGCTTGGCTGGTGAAGTTTTAAAATTGGCCAAAGTTGTTTTAAAAAAGGGGAACAGAAATGCGATTACTGATGCCAAAATCGCGATTGATTTGGCCAAATTGGCAAAAAGGGGAGCAACTCTGAACGTGGAGGCAAATTGTTGACAGGTGTTTTTTGTTGGGATACTCTTATAAAAACAATGTTTTTTGACAAATAAAAAACAAAGGAGAGAAACATGACAAAAAGATGTGTTTGCGATATTGAGGAAGAAAAGAAAATTTATGGTAGACCGATGTATATGAATGAGAAACCCAAAAGACCATTTGGACTTCAGGGTGGAACAAAAATAAAGAGTTGTAAAAATTGGGACACGGAAGCATTTTTAAGAATGATGAAAAATAATTTGCATCCTGCTGTTGCATTGGACTGGGAGAAACTTATTGTTTACGGTGGAGCTGGAAGAGCCGCTAGAAATTGGCATGAATTTCACAGGATTGTTAAGACGCTTAAATCTCTTAATGTAGACGAGACGCTTGTTATTCAGTCTGGGAAACCTGTTTATATCGCTCCGACACACAGAGACGCTCCTAGAATAATTCTGGCGAATTCAAATATAGTTTCTCGTTGGGACACGCAAGAAAATTTTGATAAGTATGATTTGATGGGTTTAATAATGTTTGCGCAAATGACTGCGGGGAGCGAGATATATATTGGAACGCAGGGAATTTTGCAGGGAACATATGAAACATATAAAGCTTGCGCCAAAAAAGAATTTGGAACAAGTTCTTTAAGAGGCAAGTTTATTTTGAGTTCTGGAATGGGAGGAATGTCTAGTGCGCAACCATTAGCTGTTACGATGAATGGGGGAGTGATTCTTGTTGTTGAGGCGCGTCAAGAAAGAATTGAAAAAAAATTGGCGCAGGGCTATTGTCAAACGATAGCATTTTCTTTAGATGTAGCTTTGTTGGCGGTAAATAGCGCTGTAAGAGACAAAAGAGCGCTTTCCGTCGGTCTTGTCGGAAATACGGCTGAAATTTATCCGGAATTAGTCAAAAGAAATATAGTTCCCGATATCGTAAGCGACCAAACGCCGGCCCATGATATTTGGAGTTATTTGCCCATTGGAAGCGTTTGGAAAATGGAAAATCTTTTGAAACAAGATAGAGAAGAATATAAAAAAAGAGCCTATAGTTCAATTGTCAAACACGTAGAAGCAATTCTTGAAATGAAAAAAAGAGGGGCTGTTGTTTTTGATTATGGAAATAATTTAAGGCGACAAGCGGAGATAGGCGGACTTAACATAAGAGACAAAGAGGGTAAATATTTATATCCCGGATTTACCCCCGTCTATATAAGAGATTTATTTTGCGAAGGAAAAGGACCGTTTAGATGGGTAGCGCTTTCCGGAAATCCCAAAGATATTTATTTGTTAGACAGAGTGTTGCTTGAAGCTTTTCCTAAAAATGACGAACTAAAAGAGTGGATTAGAAATGCGCAGGATTTTATTCCTTTCACGGGTTTGCCGGCAAGAATATGTTGGCTTGGATATGGAGAAAGGGCTGAATTTGGCAGAAGAATAAATTGGTACGTTAATAAAGGGCATGTAAGAGCGCCTGTCGTGATAGGGAGAGACCATCTTGATTGCGGTTCTGTCGCCAGTCCCGACAGAGAAACGGAAGATATGAAAGACGGGTCTGACGCGATTGCCGACTGGCCTTTGCTTAATTTCGCTCTCAATGCAGTAAATGGCGCTTCTTGGGTTTCGTTCCACAATGGCGGGGGAGTAGGAATTGGGAATGCCTCTCATGCGGGGTTGGTGATTGTTGCGGATGGGACAAAAGAAAGAGAAAAAAGATTGGAAAGAGTTTTGACTGTTGATCCCGGAATTGGCATTGCAAGACATGTTGATGCCGGTTATGAAAAAGCGGAAAAAATAGCCAAAGAGAGAGGGGTGAAAATTCCAAAATGAGAAAGAAAAAGGCGGATATGTTGATATTAAACGCGAGGGAACTTTTAACAATTACTAATTCAGAGGGTCGACCAAAAATCAAAGAAGAGCTAAGAGAGTTACATATAATCAAAAACGGTGCTTTGGCCATAAAAGGCGGAAATATTGTTGATGTTGGAGAAACGGGCGTTATTGTCGACCGATGGTTTTCAAAATCTGTTATTGATGCATGGGACCATGTTGTCATGCCTGGATTTGTTGATTGTCATACACATTTGATATTTGCCGGCTCACGTGAAAAGGGCGAAGGTATTTTAAAGACAGTCAAAGACACAAGGGAGGCCTCAGGGGAATCATTATTTACAGAGGCGCTTTTGAGGTTAGGTAAACTTTTGAAATACGGGACAACAACAGTTGAAATAAAAAGCGGGTACTGTCTTTCTTGTCGTGAAATAGAAATGTTATCTATAATTTCTTTTTTGGGAAGAAATAGAAAGATAGACATAATTTCCACTTTTCTTGGAGCGCATGTTTTTCCGGAGGACCAACCCAAGGAATTATATATGGAGGATTTAATGTGGATGATCAAAGAAGTGTCGTCCAAAAATCTTGCCAAGTATTGCGATGTTTTTTGCGAACACGGAGCTTTTTCCATTATGGAAACGGATGCTATTTTAAAAAAAGCTGTGGGTTGTGGAATGAAAATTAAACTGCACGCGGGACAGCTTAACGATATGGGCGGAGTTGAACTTGGCATTAATTATGGCGCTACATCCATTGACCATTTGGATTTTGTTTCTGATGAGGGAATAAGACATCTTGCTCAAAGCAATACGATTGGCGTTTTGCTTCCGGCTTGTTCTTTTCACTTGATGATTAATCATTACGCGCCGGCTAGAAAAATGATTGATGCTGGAGTAAAAGTGGCGTTGGCGACTGATTTTAATCCGGGC
>JAHISW010000024.1 GCA_018817995.1 Patescibacteria group bacterium
AATGCGTTGCTCTACCAGCTGAGCTACTTCGGCGACTCATAAATGAGCTGACGGCCAGACTTGAACTGGCGACCTACTCCTTACCATGGAGTTGCTCTACCAACTGAGCTACGTCAGCATACCTCTCTATTTTTTATACACATCATGGTCGCCAATGGCAAGAAGCGCTATTTCTCTTTTTGAAACATACTCAAAAACAATTCGTGTTTTGTAATTCACAGAAAAACTATAACAACCCTTAAAATACCCTCTTAGTTTATGGACTTTTAAAAATTCATGATTTCTAGGATCTTTCAACAAATTTATCTTTTCTTTTATCTCCGCCCTAAGATCTTCGCCAAAAACATTGTATTGTCTGATGAATTTGGGAAAATATCCTATCCTGATTCCCGCTTTCTTCATATTTTCTTAACCAATTCATCAATGTCGCCGTAAAGTATCTCTCCTTTTCTCACGCCTCTTTGCGCTTCCAGGACATCGTTTATCGCCTGCTCCTCAGCCAACCGTCTAACCGCCTTGCGAACAACCTCCGCTTTTGTTGGCGCATAGCCACTCTTAACCGAACTCTCTATGAACTCTTCAAGATTAGAAGGGAATGGAATTGAAAGTGTAGACATAATACAAAATAATATTAACTTATAATATGATATTATCATATGTCCTCTTCCCAGTCCTTGTCAACCCAAAAACTAAAAACTCCCACAAGGGGAGTCTTTTTTTCAAAAACCATAAGAAGTCGGTGGAACTTTTGTAATTTTAAATCCATTCTCTTTTATAAAATTCACAAGTTCCCAAAATTCTTTGGTTGGTTTTCCTGTGTGATACATATTTGTTGAACCCGCAATATTTCCTTTTCTATATACAACACTATAATGTTTTCTTTCCTTCTTCATCAAATTTTCTTCCATTAAATCAGCGTCTGTTTTGTTGCTATAAAGGATTGCCTGTGAAACAAAAACTCCTGTTTTTGACTTCAGCGTATGACCTGCTGAACTATAAAAACAACTTATAAAAAATTGAACATTTCCGGGAATTTCAAGATTAATTTCTGTCTTGGGAATTCTGCCGAATTCTTCGCCTGTCAAAATAAGAGGATTATTCCTTCGTTCAACACCAGTAAATTCTTCAATCTTTGTAAAAAATTCATTCAAACTTTGGAGCTCTTTAACAGAAAGCCGATGAGCAGTTTCAGGCGCTACAATATTAAGATCATTTTTTTTCATTCCGCCTTCTCCTTTCTTGATTGAATCTAGACAAGACACAGAAAAAAAACCAGCAAGTAAAATTGCAACAACCAACAAGCAAAATCTTTTTTTCATTTTATTCTCCTTTTTCAAAGTTCAAAGGATTCAAAGAATCCTGCAAATTTCCACCATCTTTACATATAATACAAAACCGCCCGAAAAAAGCAAGGGCGTTTTTGGTTGTTTGTTTGGCAACTTCTTCAAAAGAAATACCTTTAATCTCCGCGATTCTTTTGGCAACTTCTTTTACATAAACGGGCTCATTCCTTTTCCCTCGATGTGGCACAGGAGCAATCAAGGGCGCATCTGTTTCTATCATAATTTTATCCAAAGGCAGTTCTTTTATAATTTCATCATATTGCTTCGTGAAAGTGATTATTCCCGTGAAAGAAATAAAAAAACCAAGCTCAACATATTTTCTAGCTTCTTCAAGGGTTCCTGTAAAACAATGAACATCACCCCGAAACCCGGTTTCGGGGTTTTTGTAATTTTTAAGAATTTCCAAAACATCATTATGGGCGTCTCTGCAGTGAATCATTAAAGGTTTATTTAATTCAATCGCCAATTTAATCTGTTTTTCAAAAAGCTCTTTCTGGTTTTCTTGTGTCTGTGGGACATCCGATGTCCCACACCTAAAGTAATCCAAGCCGCACTCGCCTATCGCAACCGCTTTTGGATTTCCTGCCAGCTCTCTTAACGCATCTATATCTATTTTTTTATTTGCATCCTCCGGATGTACGCCAACACACGCCCACACCCCTTCATGTTCGCCAGCAATTTGCACAGCCTTTGCAGACCCCTCCATAGAAGCGCCTACTGTTATCATCCATGTTTTTTCGTTTAAAGCTCTTTTTATAACTTCTTGCCTGTCTTTATCAAAATCAGGAAAATCTAAATGGCAATGAATGTCTATTAATTCGGGCACCATATTTAATCTTTTCTTGGAAATAGCGGTTCCGGCATTTTGTTGTTTTTGATTATCTCCAGAATTTTTTTTGATGTTTCTAGCATAAATGGTTCCAACATACGCCCAATGCGATAAAGATTTAAGACCAGATTTTCTATAACCTTCTTATCTTTTGATTCCCATGGTTTCTTCTCTTGAATTTCATTATCCAGTTCTGAAATTTTATTCCATACATAATCCATGGCTAAATCAATTCTAAATTCGTTCATTTTTTCCGCAAGGTAACCTCCAAACTTATATCCCGTGGTGTCTCCAACTACGGGCTTTTCGAGGTTATCTTGGGCCATTTTCATTACTCTGCTCACCAAATTCCCCAGCCCATTCGCCAAATTCGCGTTGTACGCTTCTTTGAATTTTTCTTTTGTTACCTCACCATCTTCGAAAGGAGTTATCTCTCTCAACAGATAATAGCGAAGCGCATCCGTCCCATATTCTTTAATCAATTCAAAAGGGTCTATAACATTCCCATCTGTTTTGGACATTCTTTTTCCATCAGACAAAACAAAACCGTGAACAAAAATTTTCTTCGGCAATTCTAACCCTGCGGATAAAAGCATTGCTGGCCAGATCACAGCATGGAATCTTAAAATATCTTTTCCTATCATGTGCAGATCAGCCGGCCAATATTTCTTTGGATATAAATAATTTGTTAAAGCTTCCACCCAAACATACATTGTTTGTGAGTCGTCTCCGGGAACTGGCACACCCCAGCCTTTCACTTTCTTTGATGGCCTGGAACAACTAATATCCTTCACATCTTTTAACATTTCCAAAACTTCGTTTTTTCTGGATTTCGATAAAATTTCCAACTCGTCATTTCCAATTTTTTCTCTTACTGCGCCAACGTATTCAGAAAGTTTGAAGAAGTAATTTTCTTCCTCAATCAACTCTGGATTTTTTGATTGATGATAAGGACATTTTCCGTCCACCAAATCTTTTTCCGTCACATAGGCCTCACACCCCACGCAATAATACCCTTTGTATTTATCTTTATAAATATCCCCTTTCTCGGCAATCTTTTTCCAAAATTCCTGAGCATTTGGCCAGTGTTTTTCCTTGTCACTTGTCCTAATAAAACCATCGTTGGAAATGTTTAAGTCTTCTATGAGTTTTTTAAATTTTTCCACGCTTTCATCAACAAATTCCTTTGTCTCCTTATTCATTGCCTCGGCAGCCTGCACTATTTTAATTCCATGTTCATCAGTTCCCGTCAAAAAATAAACTTCTTTCTTGAGAAGCCTTTGGTACCGGGCAATCACATCCGCCTGTACTTTTTCTAAAGCATGCCCTAAATGTGGTGGCGCATTGACATAATCAATCGCTGTCGTTATATAAAATTTTTCTCCCATAAAAACAAACTATTCCTTCTTCAGGGCGCTGTATTTCTTGTCAGCAATATCGCCCAAAAACTCCATTAAAACAGTCGCCACGGGTATCGCTAACAAAATTCCAAAAAATCCGCCCAGTTGACCCCCGACAATAATTGAGAGAACTACAATTATGGGAGGCACCCCCACTATCTTTCTAACAACCAAAGGATATATCAAGTGGTTTTCAAACTGCTGAATGATAACATAAAGGGCAACAACCATAAGCGCCAAAGAAGGATTATGCATAAAAGTCATAATAATAGGAGGAACCGAGGCCAAAATGGGCCCAAAAATAGGAATCAATTCAAATACCGCCGCCAAAAGGGCGAAAGTCAAAGCATATTCCACGCCCAAAATAGTTAAGCCCAAATAAACCAGCACACCCACAAGGACGCCCAAAAGAATCTGTCCCTGCATCCAGCGTCCTATCTTTTTACGGGATCTTTCCCAAAGACCAAGGATATAATTTTCATACTCGGCGGGCGTGATAATTCTTAAAAAACTACCCAATCCATCTTTTTGGACAGAAAGATAAAAAGAAATAATAATAATCATAAAAAACGACAACGCGCCTCCAAAGATGCTTGCCGTTGCTTGGAAAAATCCTGTCGCAAGAGAGCTAATTTTGTCTCGCAATCCAACAAAAACTTCCTGTAAAATAGTTCCCAAAGAGCCATCTGAAATTGGCAGAAAACTTAGCAAGTTTTGGAAATATGTCGGATTTTCAAAATACTTCGGCAGATTGGACGCGAAACCAGAAACTTCAGAAATAAATGTCGGCACAACTAGATAGAAAACAAGACCAAGCATCAAAAACATAACCAAATATATAAAAAGGACAGAGAGGACGCGCGGAATACGTTTTTGTTCAAACCACTTCGCCGCCGGAGCCACCGCAGAAGCAATAACAATTGAAAATAAGACAACAGCCACAATATTGCGAATAAAATAAAGTCCGACGAGCAACAGCGCCAAAAGAAAAACTTTCAGGATAGTTCCTGTGGTAATTTCTATCGTATTGTTTTTTTGAGACATTTTAGAATTGTTTATAAATTAATGACTTATAAAATTTTTCTTTTTTTGCAAAGTCTTCGTGTTTCCCAATAATCGCCACACTCATCCTGTTTGGGTTAAACGCTTCCTTCGCTACTTTCAAAATATCATTTTGGCTGATTTTTTCAATCCTTTCCAAAACTTTTTCCGGCTGAAGAACTTTATTGTAAAAAAGTTCCTGATTGGCGCAAAAACTTGCGATATCGTCCGACGTTTCCAGAGCTAAAGACATCTGCCCCCTCAAGAAACTTTTCGCAAATTTTAATTCATTCTTAGAAATGCCTCTCCTTTTTAACAGTCTTGAAATTTCTCCCATTTTTTTAAGAGTTTCTTCCACTTTGTCATGAGCAACACCAGCGCCCATGCCCAAATATCCGCAATCCGTACATTGGTCCCCAAAAGCAAAAACATAATAGGCAAGCCCCAGCTTTTCCCTAATTTCCATAAAAAGACGCGACGACGCGTTACCTCCAAGCATCACGGCAAGAAGATTCAAGGCATACCTTTTTTCGTCAAACATATTATATGCCCTAAAAGCCAATGCCAAATGCGCCTGGTCAGAATCTTTATTTATTACTTTCACGCGCGCGGACTTTTGCGCAATTTTAATTTTTTTTGCCGGTTTATTTTTCCCCTTTCCGATTTTATTAAAACGCTTCTCAATTTCTCCAAATACTTTTTCGACATCAATATTGCCCGCCGCCACAACAATCATATTTTTTGAAAGATAATTTTTCGTTCTGTAGTCAAGAATATTTTTTCTTCTTATTTTATTAACACTTTCTTTCTCGCCCGCAATATCCCAACCAATAGGATTATCCCCATACAAAACATTCTCCAAAACCTCCCACACTTTTCTGCGAGGTTCATCTTCATACATGCTAATCTCTTGCAAAATCACCCCCCTTTCTTTTTCTATTTCCTCTTTTTTGAAAAGAGGTTCCAAAAGAATATCCGAAACAATATCCAAACCAACACCAAAATCTTTGGCAGATGACTTTACCCAAAAACCTGTAGTTTCCTTTGATGTAAAAGCGTTGTGAGTGGCTCCTATCTTATCCAAATCCTGGTGAACTTGTCCCAACTTGGGGCGACTCTTGGTTCCCTTAAAAAACATATGCTCAAGAAAGTGAGAAATGCCACTTATGTTTTTTGTTTCGTATCTTGAGCCAACGCCTACCAGTGTCATAAAAGTCGCTGCCTCTGTATTTTCCATTGGAGCCAAAATAACCCTCAAACCATTCTTCAAAACTTTTTTCTGAAACTTAATCATAAAGTTAAATTATCACAAATAACCCCCAAAAGCAAAAAAAAGCGAGCCGAAGCCCGCTTTATCGTTTACTCGTACCAATCAGATTGGCATAAATATTTCAATATCATTTGTTCGTTTTTAGTAAGTGTAGTTATGTTTTCTTCTTTACAGTTAGGACAAACAGAAAAATTGTCATGTTTCCCGTGTCCCAGTTTATCTGCTTGTCCCACCCATCCACACCTTAGACATTTTACCATGTCAGGCAAGTCTTCTGTCGTCCAATTTATTGACGCCTTTTTGCTTTTGCTTTCTCCTACACAAAGTAATCCACCAAAAACACACAAAAGACTTAGACAAAACACCCAAAAAAGCACGTCCAAAAAATCCATCACACACCCCCTCCTTTTTCAATTTACGAACTATTTCAATCTTCCCTGAAGATACACCAAAATGTCTTTTATGTCAACCCTTCTATTCATACCAATCATTACCCACCAAATACCTACTATATAACTACATGCGACCGCTTGAACTATATAGTAAACAAATTTCGATCCAAACTAAAGAACAAAAAACAGATGCAAAGAAATAAAAACAATTAAGACAAATCAAACTCTTCTCTTAACCACTTGTCATTTTCTATTTTTTCAACCGTCATGTATAAAACATCCTTTCCAATTTGAAAATATGTTTTTATAAGGCCAACGACTTCTTCACATTCATAAGGATAAACCCGAACACTGTTTTGTAATTTAACAAAACCCAAATTAATTATTTCTTTCCTTAAGCCCTCCCTTAAATTTCTAGACTGTTCCTTGATGTCAAAAATAACCACGCGCCATTTTTTATCCCATCTTTTGGGCTTTTTGATTATTTTTTCGCGCAACTGATATCCCAATAGTTTTTTCTGTCCTTTTTTGGTTAATCTAACAAATGCCACCCCATCCTGTCTCTCAAACTTAATCAAACCCCTATCCTTTAGTTTGGTTATAGATTTTTTGACATAAGAACCACGATGATATTTTCTTTTCTCCTTAGGATAAAAAAGATCCACCGCTTTCAAAGCATTCGGCGCCACTGCTGCGACTGCTAAAAGCCCAGCCGTGGCAATTGTTCCCAAAATTATTTTACCAACTAATATTTTTGTTTCTTTTTTCATAAAAAATACACAATATACAATGTAAATTTTTACTATACAGTTGTATGCGACCGCTTATAGTTATATAGTATAATTAATTTTGAATTTTAACAAATTTTTAAATAATTTCCAACAAATTTCGCAAAAAAAAGCGAGCCGAAGCTCGCTTTTAAATTCTTATCTACTCAAAACATTTTGGGCAAATTTTTTTGCGAATTTTTTTTCTAAACGCAAAAGGACCAAAAAAAGCAAATCTCGTTGTGTGCAAAAAAAAATATCCAGGAGAAGTCGTGTGGCAATGATAAGGAGAACGATACATATAAATCCCCAACATTAAAAAACCACATGAAACCCAAACAAGAAGAATGTTCCACACACAAAAAACCACAAAGGGCAAAGTGTTCATCTGCCTCCCTCCTTTTTCAATTTACGAACTATCTCAACCTCTCTTGTATATACACCAAAATGTCTTTTGTGTCAACTCTTTCTTGTTTTCCTGTGTCGCGGTCTCGGATAGTAACAGAATCTTTTTCAAGAGTGTCAAAATCTATTGTTACGCAAAAAGGAGTTCCGATTTCATCCTGCCTTCTGTACCTTTTCCCTATGTTTCCGTTGTCATCAAACATTACTGGTTGAATTTGCTTTCTAATCATTTCATAAACCTCGCGCGCTTTTTTTACTAATTCTAGTTTATTTTTTAACAAAGGAAAAACAGCAGCTTTTACGGGGGCAACTTGAGGTTTAAATTTGAGAAACACTCTTTTCTCACCTCCCATTTCGTCTTCTTGGTAAGCATCGCAAAGAATCGCTAAAACCGTCCTGCCCGCCCCAAATGTCGGTTCAATCACATGCGGGATAAAAGTTTCTTTGCTCTCCTCATCATGATAATCCAGTTTATGATTTTTTAAGTCGTGGTCAGTTCTATAAGCCAAACCATAAAGCTCCTTCCTGCCAAAAGGAAAGTCGTATTCAAAATCAATTGTTCTTTTTGAATAATGGGCCAAATCTTCTTTCGGCACTTCAAGTTCATGAACATTCTCTTTACTAATACCTACTTCATCTATCCAACCCCACATTTCTTTTCTCCAAAATTCAAAATATTTTTCCCAATCGTTTTCTCTGACAAAATACTCAAATTCCATCAAGTCAAACTCGCGAACCCTGAAAAGAAAATCTCTGGGAGAAATTTCATTTCTAAAACACCTGCCAATTTGCGCGATTCCAAACGGAAGTTTGGGATGAAAAGAATCAATTATGTTTTTAAAATTTACAAACATCCCCTGCGCAAGTTCTGGCCTTAAATACACATCATCTGTTTCTCCTTTCAACGCACCCACCTTTGTTTTGAACATGGTATTAAATTTTCCGCCCTCCAACGGATCAGTAAAATTTTCAAGATGTCCGGAAGCAGACCAGACTTGTTGTGGCATCATAACGCTGGACGCTATCCCGTAAATTTCATCACGCCCCTTCACAAATTTTTTCCACCAAAGATCTTTTATGTTATAAAGCATATCCGAACCAAGAGGACCATAATCCCAAATACCAGCCAAGCCACCATAAATTTCGGAGCCGGGGTACACAAAACCTCTTCGTTTTGCCAAAGAAACTATTTTTTCCATTTTTTCTGATGAATCCATAAAATAAATATTCCTATTAAAATTACTGACCGATAACTTTACTTGGACCTATTGTTAATTCTCCGCTTGAATCCCTAATTGTAGCGCCGGTAAAAACATCCGTACCTTCAAGAAAAGCCTCCGGAATTAAAACGGGTGAAGAACCCTCATGGCTGGGCGCCGGTAAAAACGAAATTTGGAAAGCAACTGTTTTGGCAGGACTCAAAACCCCTGCAGCCGCTTTTACACTACCTACATTCCACTTCAGCTCTCCCGTAGAAGCTGTGTAAACAATATTCTCTCCGCTCGGTTTGACAACATCCAACCATTTTACATAGGACGGTAAAAAGGAACGAACAGAGACACCAGAAATATCGTTGTAAAAACTAGAAACAGACCAAATAACTGTATAGGTTGTTTCTTTCCCAACCTGCGGAGGCGGGGAACTTGAAAGACTGGATTCAAGATTAACCTGAGACGTTATTTTCACTTCTTTTTTCGCGACACTTTTAACGACAACATCCTGCCCCCCCTCCATAGATCTCTCGCCAAACATCTCTCCGTTAATCGTAAAAATAAAATTTTTATCATTGGTGTTCTGGACAGTAAATGAATCTTTCAATTCAAAAGAAAAATTGACAGAACCACTTTCACCCGGAGAGATTGAGACAAGATCGGGAAAACTTGAGGAATTCCAAACAATAGTATTATCATAACTTTTATAAAAGCCCTTACTTATAGAAAGAGTCTTAAAATCTACCACATCATTACCCGCCAAACGCAAACTTATATTGTTGTTCCTAATCTCGGTCGGCAAATTATTCTTCCAAGAAACAGAAACATTTATACGTCTATTATCAAGAGAAACAGCATCTTCATCCTTTCCGTTAATCATAAAACCGAAATTGACAAACGGTCTCTTCAAAAGCACCGTGTCGTTTGCCGATCCAAAAGGAATAAACTCCCCGTCTTGGTTAATCATTCCCACAAAAGCATTAAATCCTAACTCTATCATATCAACACCTTCAAGAACGCCCGTTATTTCAAAGTTCTTTTTTTCTCCGGGCCCAATATCTCCAATTTTCCAAACATTATCATCCTTCACCGGCTCAGAAGACGCTTTCGCAAACTTAAACCCGGGCGGGTATTCCACCATTAAATAAACGTCCTCCAGAATCAATTCACTATTGGAAACATATTCTAATTTTATATTCATCGGCTGACCGGATTCTATTTCTTCCGAAAGATTTAAAGAAATTCCGATCGGAGAGCGGGACAATTTTATTATTTGTTTCTCTGTTTTGGCAAAAATGGCATTGGATTCTTCCAGTCTATATTCCAAAGTAATTCCTATCTCTTTTTGGTCGTTTTCACTGCCCAAGATGGCTATATGCAACTCCTCTTGTTTTGTTTCACCTGGAAAAATTTCTCCCATTGACCTTCTCTCTTTGGATGTCTGCTCCCTTTCCAACATTAAAGAGCCCTCTGGATAATCAATAATAAGATCAGACAACATCAGGCTTACTTCGTTGTTGTTTGTAATAAAAATACGCCAATTGTTGTTTTCTCCCGAATTTATAATTGAAGGGCCTTCAATTATAATGTCAATTTTTTTAGATGAGACAACATTGCCCCCCAATCCGTAATTTAAAAAATATAAAACTACCCCCATGGACAGCGCCATAAAAAGAAAAGAACCAAACACCCCCCACAAAATAAGTTTTTTTCCTTTTTTTATTCGCGACATCTTATTGAAAGATTGAATTGTCTTTAAACGACTCTCCTCTTCCTTTTCCTCGCCGTTTTTCCAATAGGTACTCACGCCTTCAATCGGAGGAGAAAGGTTGTTTCCGTCTTCTTTTCCTTCAGTCCTGTCCTCAAAATTTTTTCTTCTTTTGTACAGGCGATTTTTCAGTTTTTTTAGATTACCATTTAACATACATCACTTGTTGAATTTATTATATCACTACAACTGACTTTGCTCCAAGGCTTGCTGTATCGCCATAATAGGATTGGAACACTTTTTTTTGTCAATATAACCCAAATGCGCCATTATGTTCAACGCCGTCGAAATTGTAAAATCCTCCAAATCTTTTGCATCCAGTTTATTATTTTCTAAAAAAATAAGAAATCCGCGTACTTCCTCCCAAAGTTCCGTATCAGATTCCTGCCCCTGTATCAAGCGTTCAAGTAAAGAAAAAACTTTTAAAATGCTCCTCTTTTTGCCCCCGTTTGTTTTGATATCGTCCAAATTTTCATACTCCTCCGCGTCCACAAGACGCCAACAATCTCCGGATGTCTCGACAAAAGAAACTCTCACAAAGGAAAAACCGGAAAGATGATATCGCAATTTTGATTTAAGATAACGAACGCCTTGCGCCTTCGCGTCAATACGTCCAAAATCCTTTGTAAAAAAAGAAAAAAGCGTATCGGCCTCGCCCACGTCCCACCTTTTCAAAATAACAGCTTCCGCGCTATAGATATGATAGGACATTGTCGTTTTTTTCTTCCACAAACTTATATCTGCGGATATTCAACCCACTCAAAACATCTTTATGTTTATTGATAAATTTTTGACCATCGACATTCGCATGAACTAAAATCTCCGCCTGTTGTCCTGGTTGTAAGCCAAGATTTTTACGGTGCCCCTGAACGGCGCGAGTAAGCTCCCTAACCATACCTTCTTCTTTTAACTCTTCTGTAATACCTACATCCAAATTGTACGCCTTGCCTTTTTTGATTTCTTTCACGTTTAACTCGTCCTTTATTAATTGTTTCATTTCTTCGTTGAATTCATTCGGTGTCTCAAACAAAGACAAAGGTTGACGGACCTTTATTCCCCCTTTCAGTCTTAATTCCAGACCGGTGGAAACATCTCTCCTGACCTTCTCCATATGTTCCAGCGCCCGAATCTGCTCCGCCGTAGTTTCAACGAAGGCGGGCCAATCTTCCAAGTGAACGCTCTCTTTGCTTCCTCCAACTTCTTGATAAACATACTCTGCGGAAAAAGGAGCAAAAGGGGCAATGAGTTTGCTCAAATCAAACAAAACTCTACCCAAAGTTTTTTGCGCCATCATTTTATCGTTTTCATCCGCGCCCTTAAACCTGCTGCGCGAACGACGCACATACCATTGGGATAAATCATTTACAAACTCTTCAATTTTTCTCGCACTCGTTGTGATATCATAACTCTCCAGTCCTTCCGTTACATCTTTGACTAATAAATTCAACTTGCTCACAATCCACCTATCCAAAACGTTATCTGACGACTGACTACTGATGTCTAAAGACTGATTATTAAACATTTTATAAAAAGCCAATATATTAAAAAGTGTCGTAAATATTCTTCCTGTTTTTTTTAAATCTTTTTCGTCAAATCTTTTAGGGTCGCCCGGCTGATTGATGGTGTACATATACCAACGCAAGACATCGGAGCCGTACTTTTCAATCATTTCCATCGGGTCTACGACGTTCCCTTTGCTTTTGCTCATCTTCTTGCCGTTTTTATCCAAAAGATGACCTAAAGAAATAACATTTTTATAAGGCGCCCCCCTCCCAAGCAAAGTTGCCACCGCGAGAAGCGTATAAAACCAACCTCTAGTTTGGTCCACGGCCTCGCAAATGAAATCAGCCGGATAATCCACCCCCGCAGCAAAAGGCATCGCTCCGGAATCAAACCAACAGTCCATAACTTCTGGAACTCTTTTCATTTTGCCACCACATTCACATTTTAATTTTATCTCATCAATATATGGTCTATGCAAGTCAAAAGGCTTTGAAAAAACTTGTTTTGACGATCCAACTATTGGATACCAAGACTTAAAAGATTCTAATAAATTCATCCCTTGCGTGATGCCATAAAAAATCTGAAGAGGGTCCCCGTGCGAAACGACAATAATATTTTTATTTTTATATTTACTATTTATTTCATCCAAAAAATCTTTTAATCTTTCTTTAATCTGTCGCCCAGTTTCCACTCCATAATCAGCTTTTTCAGCACGTAATTCTTTTGTAGAAAAAATTTTATGAAATTCATCTATGTTCTTACCCTCAAGTTCTCCAGCACCTAATTCCCTCAATCTGTCGTCAACAACAACTTCTATCTCTAGTTTTTTTGAAACAATTTCAGCAGTTTGACAGGTACGCAAAAGAGGAGAACTAAAAATAAAATCTATCTTTTTCTGCTTCAACGATTTGGCAAGTGCTTCCGCCTGTTCCTCTCCCTTTTTTGTCAGAGGATATTTTTGAGAATCAACATTTGAATCAAGTATCCCATTAACATTATGCCCGGCCTCGGCATGCCTTATCAAAAATAGTTTGTTCGGACTGCCCAATTCCTCCCTTATCTCGTCAATGGAACCAACCACCCTCGTCACGCCACATTTTTCACATTCCCAAACAGGAACAGGGGTTCCCCAATATCGTTCTCGGGATATGGCCCAGTCCTTAGCATCTTTAATCCACTCCCCAAACCTTCCTTCCTTAATATGTTTTGGAATCCAATTTATTTCTTTATTATTTTTGACAAGCTCTTTGCGCAGTTGGCTCATCTTAAAATACCACGAATCTTTTGCGTAATAAATTAATGGCGTCTTGCATCTCCAGCAAAAGGGGTAATCGTGTTTATATTTTTCTGTTTTATATAAAATTTTTCTTTCATCTAAATCTTTCACAATTTCCCTTTCAACATCTTTCACAAACTTTCCTTCCCATTGTGGAACAAGTTCATTAAAAGTTCCATCTAAATTGACGGAGTGAATCTTGGGCAATCCAATTTTTTCTCCAAGTTCGTAATCATCAACTCCGTACATTACGGCGGTATGCACCACGCCCGTGCCGTCTTCTGTTGAAACAAAATCAGCAGGATAAACTTTAAAAGCGTTTTTATAATTTTCCGTGTCTTCAGGAATAGCACCGAGAAACGGTGGTTCGTATTCCAGGCCAATTAAATCTTCACCCTTGATTTCTTCCGTAATTTTGTACTCTTCATCAATCACACCCAACCTCCCTTTGGCTAAAATATAAAACTCGTTATTTTTGAGATTTGAGATTTGAGATTTGATTTTGCAGTAAATCACATCGGGATTTACTGCTAGCGCCACATTTCCCGGCAATGTCCAAGGGGTTGTCGTCCATGCCAAAATATATTCGTTATCTCTCCCCTTCAGCTTGAATTTTACATAAACAGAATCTTCTTCCACATTCTTATACCCCTGCGCCACCTCATGAGACGACAAGGCAGTGCCACAGCGAGGACAATTTGGAACAACTTTGTACCCCTTATATAGTAGCCCCCTCTTATGCGCGGTTTTTATAATCCACCAAAGTGACTCAATATAATCATTTGCATAAGTAACATACGGATTTTCCATGTCTATCCAATACGCCATTCTTTCTGTCATTTTCTCCCATTCCTCTTTATATTCCCAAACACTTTCTTTGCATTGCTTATTAAAGCTTTCTACCCCGTACTCATCT
>JAHISW010000025.1 GCA_018817995.1 Patescibacteria group bacterium
AGTAAACAAAATTGTTGGAATTATTGCTTCGGGTGAGAAGCTTAACAAAAAATACCAAGACCACAAACTTAAGGGTTGTATGTCAGAGTACCGAGAATGTCATATTAAATCTAATCTTCTTTTGATTTACAAAAAAGACAACAAAAATTTAGTTTTACTTCTTATCAATGTTGGCAGTCATGATGACTTATTTTGATTATGGAAACAAAAAATTTTAATAAAATATTGATTAAGCTTGCTTCGCCGGAAGACATTATATCATGGTCTCGCGGGGAAGTAACAAAGGCTGAAACAATAAATTACAGAACACAACGCCCGGAAAGAGAGGGTCTTTTTGACGAGAGAATTTTTGGTCCGGAAAAGGATTACGAGTGTTATTGTGGCAAATACCACAGAATCAGGCACAAAGGGATTGTTTGCGAGAAGTGCGGAGTGGAAATAACCCGTTCAATTGTCAGGCGCGAAAGAATGGGACATATAGCTCTTGCTACTCCTGTTTCTCACATATGGTTTTTAAGGGGCATTCCCTCCCGATTGGGATTAGTTTTGGATATGTCTATTACGGACATGGAAAAGGTTGTTTATTTTGCCGGTTATGTAGTTACAAAAGTGAACGAAGACGCTAAAAAAGAAGTTATTTTGGCGATGGAAAAAGAGTACAAAATAAAACTAAAAAATTTTTCTTCAAAGGAGGACAAAGCGGAATTAAAAAAGACTCTTACAGCCGCCAAGCACGAAGTAAACTCGATAGTATTAAGCAAGGTTTTAGACGAAACAGAGTTTAGACACTTGGGTTTGAAGTATGGCGAGGTTTTTGAGGCGGGATCAGGCGCCGAAGTTCTTTATAATATTTGCAAAAAAATAGATCTTGACGAGCTTTCTCATTATCTTGAGAAAAAGTGCGAAGAGGCGACTCCTCAGAATCGTAAAAAAATAGTCAAACAAATTGCGATTGTTAAATCAATGAATAAATCCCGGATAAGACCTGAGTGGATGTTTTTGACTGCCATACCCGTTATTCCGCCCGCCTTGAGACCGATGGTTCAACTTGACGGAGGTCGGCATGCCACGTCTGATGTTAATGATTTATACCGCAGAGTAATAAACAGAAATAATCGCTTGAAACGGCTAATTGAACTGGATGCTCCTGAAGTTATAGTGAGAAACGAAAAAAGGATGCTCCAAGAGTCGGTAGACGCGCTTGTGGATAACTCCATTCGTCGTTCTCAGGGGTCTTCGGCAGTAAGTCAGTCCCATAACAGGCCACTTCGTTCGTTGGCAGACATGCTTCGTGGCAAGCAAGGCCGCTTTAGACAAAATCTGTTGGGCAAGAGGGTTGATTATTCAGGAAGGTCCGTTATTGTTGTTGGGCCTGATTTGAAATTGAGTCAGTGCGGGTTGCCGAAGGAAATGGCATTGGAGCTTTTTAGGCCTTTTGTTATTTCCAAGCTTATAAAAAGAGAGCTTTCGTACAATATCCGAGGAGCAAACAGACTCATAGATGAAAAAACAGACGATGTTTGGGAAGTTTTGGAAGAGGTAATTAAAGATAAATATGTTCTTTTGAACAGAGCGCCAACCCTTCATCGCTTGGGCATCCAGGCTTTTAAGCCGATTCTTATTGAAGGCAATGCCATCCAGATACATCCTTTAGTTTGTTCGGCTTTTAATGCGGATTTTGACGGAGACCAGATGGCCGTTCATGTTCCTTTGGGCGAAGAGGCGCAAGAAGAAGCGAGAGAGATTATGGCGGCCACAAAGAACCTCTTGATACCCAGAACGGGCGACCCTGTTGTTAATCCGTCGCAAGATATAATTTTGGGATGTTTCTTTATGACCAGGACTAAACCGGGCGCGCGTGGCGAGGGAGAATATTTCGCTTCTCCCAACGAAGCTATCATGGCGTATGATTTTGGTTTGGTGGATCTTCAGGCGATGGTTAAAGTTCTTGTCAAAAAAACTTCCAAATATGAAAAAGTTTTTGAAAAAGGAATTATTGAAACAACCGTCGGGCGCCTGCTTTTCAACAGTGTTTTGCCTGCTGACTTTGCGTTTATAAATGAAGAGTTTATAAAAAAGAGCTTGGTCAAGGTAGTTGATGAATTGATAAGAAGATACGGCGTGGATAAGATGCCTCCTATTTTGGATAAAATAAAAGATTTTGGATACCAATATTCAACCAAATCAGGAATTTCTTGGGGCATGAAAGACATAATGGAACCCGAGGGGAAAAAGAAGATTATAGAAGAATCAAGCGAAAAGGACAGAGAGATTTATAATCAATTTAATGAAGGACTTTTAACGGAAGAAGAGAGATATAGAAAATCAATTATAACTTGGCAAGATGCTAAAAAACAGGTTGATGAAATAGTTTCTCCCACGCTTGACCAATTCGGCCCTGTTTTTAGCATGGTTCACTCCGGTTCCAGGGGTTCGTGGGATCAAATAAACCAAATGGCGGGAATGAAAGGGCTGGTTATGAACCCTGCTGGAAAGATTATAGATTTTCCAATTTTGTCTTCTTATAAAAAAGGACTTAATGTGCTGGAGTATTTTATTTCCACTCATGGAGCCAGAAAAGGTACGGCTGATACAGCTTTGAAAACAGCCAAGGCTGGTTATTTGACGAGGCGTTTGGTTGACGTGGTTCAAGATGTGGTTATTTCGGAAGAGGATTGCAAAACAAAAGATGGCATTTTGGTACAAAAGAATACAAAAGATGGGCGTAGCGGTGATATCTCTTCTAAAATAAAAGGGCGTGTTTTGGCGCGTGATTTTTTGTTGGACAAAACGACCAAGTTCAAAATGGGGCATTTAATTTCATCAGAGGATGCGGATTTAATAAATGAGAAAATAGGCGAGAATGGAATTTATGTTCGTTCTCCTCTTGTGTGCCAAGTTAAGCACGGTATTTGTCAGAAATGCTATGGCCGTGATTTGGGACGAGGGGATTTGATTAAACTGGGCGAAGCAGTCGGCATTGTCGCCGCTCAAGCTATTGGCGAACCGGGGACACAGCTTACAATGAGGACTTTTCATACAGGAGGCATTGCCGCGAGGGGCGGGGATATCACATTAGGCTTGCCCAGAGTTGAAGAACTTTTTGAAATTAGGACCCCCGCAAGTCCGGCTTCCATTGCTGAATTTGATGGTGTTGTTTTAGACATTGAAGACGATGATTCTTCTGTTGGCCCAAGAAAAGACAAAGTCATTCTTATTCTTCCCAACGAAGAAAGCGCTATTAAAAACAAGAAGACAAAGAAATCCGTCAAAGGCAAAGAATCGAAAAAATACAATGTCCCCTTCGGTAAAAGAATATTAGTCAAAAAAGGAGACCATGTTAAAGTGGGAGACCCCTTGTTTGAGGGCCCCATAGACACAAAAAACATTTTCAAGGTTGCGGGCAAAGAAGCCGCGCAGAATTATATTATGGATGAAATTGGCAAAGTGTACGCGATACAGGGCGTTAATGTTAATGAAAAGCACTTGGAAATAATTGTCAGGCAAATGTTTTCTCGTCTTAAAATAACAAGTTCGGGAGATACAGATTTGAATGTTGGCAATATTGTGGAGAAATCTCTCTTTTTGGAAAGGAATGAATTGGCAAAAAAGGAAGGGAAAGAGGAAGCGACCGCAAGTCAGCTTCTTATGGGTATTAGCAAAGTGTCTTTGAGTACTTCCAGCTTTTTGTCCTCGGCTTCGTTTCAGGACACGGCGAGAATTCTTATCACTGCCGCAATTGAAGGAAGGGAAGATGAGCTGAGGGGACTGAAAGAAAATGTTATCATTGGCCGTCTTATTCCCGCCGGAACAGGATATCGCAAAGACCTTGAAAGTTCAAAAAAATATCGTTCCAAAGAAGAAGAAAAGACTGAAAAGGATCCGGAGAAAGACGAATAACTTGTGTGCCTGCAAAGCTTGACAGATTGTATCACGCAATGTTAGGTTAGTTTGTGATGGCAGTTTGAAAATAAAAAATAATTTAGGAGGTGTTTCCATGGAATTAGTAGAAACTTTTTTTGTAGGTGGAGTTTTTTGAAAAAAAGGCTAAATCCCGCAAAAGGCGGGATCGCCCGATCATCCTAGATCAACAAAGTTGAGCGGATGATTTAGGGGAGGAATTCAAATGAAAAAAATAACGATACCGTTGGTAGTGCAGAGATGGGCGTATATTATAGGCGCTGTGATTTTTATTTTGCTTATGATAATTTTTTGCGCCTACGGTGTATCTGAGGCCAAAGAAAAATCAGACTTATCGCCTTCTTTTTTAGGTATTTACCAAAAAGCCATGCGTTTTTATCCGGAAATTCTGAAATACTCAAAAAAATACGATGTAGATCCTACTCTTATATTATCCATTGCCATGTATGAAAGCGGAGGAAATGAAAATTTAACTTCTGACGCCGGAGCCAAGGGCTTAATGCAAGTGATGCCAGCCACAAAGAAAGATATGGAGATTTACGGAACGGATGTTTCCGCCAACATTGAAGCCGGTGTGAAATACTTGAAGTTTGTAAAAGAGGAAATGATGGAATATTATGGAGAAATTTCTGGACCCTATTTGAAGATGTTAATGATACAATCGTATCACGATGGCCCCGAGAGAGCTAAACGCCCGACCTTGAGGCGCGTTTCGTTTCAGTATCTCCAAGGGGTTAGTATTTTCTTTAATCTTCTTTCGTGTGAAAAAGATAAAATTGAAGAACTTGCAAAAGACATAAAAATTCTTGTTTTGGAAAAACCCCAAACATGGAAAGAACTTGCCAAAAAATTTAATCTGTCTGTAATTGAATTACGTTTGAGCAACCCATTTTTAGCCGGATTTTATTCGGGGGAAATTCCTAAGGGCGAAGCAATTGCTTATCCCAACGAATGTTCTCATCCCGTGATTGATGGTCTTTATGTTTCAAGAAGAGGAGACATTTTACGTTATATTTCCAACGTTTTTGATATATCATGTTCCGAATTAAGAGAGAGAACAAATCTTCTTATGTGGTCGCCTTTTTATCCGGAAACTATAATAGATGTTTCAGATTCTCCGTATTTGTGAAAATCGATTTAAATTTAAAACCGCTGACTAAATCAGCGGTTTTTTTATTTTTACCGTATAACCACGATCGCGAATGGATGGTAAAAATGCTTTTTTGATTTCACACGGGTTGCATAAGGCCACATACAGCACCAAGATTTTTAAATAAGTTTGTGGTATAATAAAAACATGGACCAGGAATTAATAAAAAAAATAGACAATTTGGAGAAGAAAATAGACGAAAGCGCCAAGCAGTTAAAACGATTGCGTTTATATTTTCTTTGGACGCTCATTATCTCCGCCAGTGTTATCATCCTGCCACTTATCGGGTTGATGTTTGTGATTCCCCAATTTTTGGATTCTTATCAAAGTCTCGGTTTGTAAGTTAACTTGGGCTTTTCAAATGGGGGATTTTGTGTAAGGATGGGATGAGAAAATAATAGTTGCTTGAAAAAGGAGGGTCAAATGA
This sequence comes from Patescibacteria group bacterium, assembly GCA_018817995.1. Lineage (GTDB taxonomy): Bacteria > Patescibacteriota > Minisyncoccia > JAHISW01 > Tagabacteraceae > JAHISW01. The sequence goes on from JAHISW010000025.1 coordinate 5,499, forward strand.
GCAAAAAGAAAGATTATTTAATTGAGGAATACGAGGAAAGATTGAAAAAAATTGATGACCTTTGGGAGATAATTAACAATCCGGAACCGGATCGTTTGCTGAGCAGACAACGAGAACTTGAAAAGGAATTAAAAAAATTGAAAGATAAAAAAACCCAGAATTACAAAGACATAAAAAATATTATTCAGAAGCGGGGTGTGCAGTTGCTTATTGTGCATCTCCCCCAAAGTGGTCCCAAGGTAGCTTATTTTACAGGGGAATGGAGCCAGGCAGGACATCCTAAACTTTATTACGGCGTGGATACTTGTTTTCCCATAACGACTTCCAGGGGGGTTTCAATAGAGGATATCACTCCGAAAGAGTTTATGGAAAAATTGATGGAAGATCCCGAACAAGATCTGGGGTTAGGATAGAAAAATATCCAAAATTAAACCCGCTACAACTTCAAAGATGTTGGCGGGTTTTTTGTTTCCATTTGATGGAATAGGTCTCCGAAGGCTGGAAAAAGGTCTTAAGTTGTGGGAGAATAAAGGCAAGTGGTTATAAAATGGAGTACCAAGATACCAAAAGTGTTTGGCCGTATATAATCCCTGCGGGGATTGTGTTTGTTGCGCTCGGCGGTTTTCTTATTTATGCTTTTATGCAACTCTCTGTTTTAACGGAACAGACAAGGTCTCTTGCGATAGAATCTACGGAGTTGGCATCTACGACCACGGCGTTATTACGGAATACGGACCAGCTCGCAAAAAATCTTAAGGATCTTCGTTCCGAGACCCTCGGGCTTTCCGATACGCTTTCTAGCGCCCAACAAAATATTAGCGCCGTTAAAACACAAGTTGGCGGTGTTGAACAAACCGTTGGCTCCATTTCCGGCGCCGTTGGCACTCTTCAAAAACTCTCACAGATTGATCAGGAATTGCTCAAAAAATATTCTAAGTTTTATTTCCTGAACGAAAACTATGCGCCGACTTATTTGATCGACATACCGGCTGATTATATATACAGCACGACTATTCCTGAACAATTTCTAACGGAGGCTTGGCCGTTTTTGAAAAATCTATTTGATACGGCAAAAGTCGACGGGGTTGAGCTTTATGTCAAATCTGCTTACCGGTCGTTTGCGGAACAACAATCGCTTAAATCTTTGTACTCTGTTGTCTACGGCGTCGGTACCGCTAATTCGTTCTCCGCGGACCAAGGTTATTCGGAACACCAGCTTGGAACGACACTAGATTTCATTACCTCCGGGCTTGGTGGTCAGGTTACTGGTTTTGACGGTACCCAAGCCTACCAGTGGCTCCTCGCCAATGCTTATCGTTTCGGTTTTGAGCTTTCATATCCAACAGGTAACGACTATTATGCCTTTGAGCCATGGCACTGGCGCTTTGTGGGTGTAAAGCTTGCCACCTATCTTCATAACAAAAATCTGAATTTTTATGACGCGGACCAAAGAGAAATCGATGCATACCTCGTTAATATTTTTGATTAAATAAATTAGGCTGACTTTAAAATTAAATTTTTTGCAATCTACTTTTCTATTGTCTATAAACAGAAGAAGTGGAAAAAGAAGGGATTAGCATGAATGATGTTGTGGCAGAAATTATATGTCTCAGAAGAGACAAAGACGAGGGAATTAAACGCGAAGATTTAGAAAATGGTTTATGCAAGCGTTATGATTTAAAGAAAGAAGATGGTCAAATATTCCCTATTTCGGATTATGGAGTAGTATTCTAAGTAACAATTTTTTTTCTTCCCCAAGCGAAAATTATCAAAATTCAGCGTCAGGATTTTCGCGAAAAAAAGTTCGGATTTTTTTCGCCGACAACCGGTAATTTGTTAAAATTGATCGTGTGAAAAAGAAAGAAAACAATTATGTTTTTATAGATAGCAACAATCTTAATTTGGCTATAAAAGACTGCGGTTGGAGTCTTAATTTTTATCGTTTCCGTGTATATCTAAGAGAAAAATACAATGTTTCAAAGGCGTTTTTGTTTATCGGTTACGTAAAAGACAATCAAGATCTTTATACGAATTTGCAGGAAGCTGGCTATCTTTTGATATTTAAACCAACGCTTGAGTACAAAGAAGGAAAGACAAAAGGCAATTGTGATGCTGAATTAGTTTTACAAGCAATGATTGAGTATAAAAATTATGATAAAGCTCTAATTGTTACTGGCGACGGTGATTTTCATTGTTTGATTAAGTATTTTATAAAACAAAATAAATTAAAGAAACTTCTCATACCAAGCCAGTCACGATACTCGGCTCTGCTTAAAAAGTTTCCGTCTGAATATTTGGCTTTTGTCTCTGATTTGCGCAAAAAACTGGAGTATAAAAAGAAAAAAACCCAGTAAGGACAAGACCTTAAAGGGCATTTTTCATCGTGATGTTTCTATATTAACAAATTGGTAAAAAAAGTCAATAGATTGAGTGTGGATAAACCAAAAATCATAAATTTATTGAGTATGTTTGAATCAGTTGGTACTTTATCTTTTCCTCCCGTTTTTCTTTTTAATTTATAGTAAATCGTTGTTCTCAAGTCAAGTGGGCGGGCACTTCTCTCGAATTTATATTTATGCTATATTAAGACCATCATGAAAAACATCATTGTTATACTTTTAGTTGTTATTATTGTTGGTCTAAGCGCGTATTTTCTCATAACACAGAAAAATCAGGATGTAATACCTGCCACAACTCAGCCACAGAGCAATGAGCCGGCGGATGAGACACCGGTTGTGGAACAAGAAGTTACGGAACAAAACAAAGAAAAATCGGTCATAGGAAAATCGGTTGAAGGCCGTGATATTATCGCGTACCATTACTTGCCTCGCCAACAGGCGGGTGGCGTTGGCGACACGGAAATTTTATTTGTCGGTGGCATACACGGTGGCTATGAGTGGAACACGGCCCTTGTTGCTTACGAATTGATGGATTACCTGAAAGCGAATCCCGACATTACTCCCGACAATATAAAGGTAACGGTCATTCCGGTATTGAATCCTGACGGTCTCTTTAAGGTTGTCGGCACGGTTGAACGGTTTACGGTGGCAGATGTGTCGCCTTCGCAAGATGTCCAAACATCCGGTCGTTTTAACGCAAACAATATAGACCTCAATCGCAATTTTGATTGTGATTGGCAACCCTCCGCTATGTGGCAAAATACTGCAGTCAATGGCGGAAGTCAGGTATTTTCTGAGCCGGAAAGTCTGGCGATTAAAAATTATATTGAAACTCAAAAACCAAAAGCGGTGGTGGTTTGGTATAGCGCCGCCGGTGGCGTATTTGCGTCAAATTGCCATGACGGTATCTTGCCTGAAACTGACATCATCACAAATATCTATGCGCGGGCATCCGGTTATCCTGCCTACAACAGTTTTGATTTCTATAAACTAACCGGAGATATGGTAAACTGGCTGGCCAAAGAAAAAATCCCCGCAATCAGTGTTCTTCTCTCTACGCACGAGGATGTTGAATGGGATAAAAATTTGGCCGGCATCAAAGCGCTACTTCTGCACTACGCAAAATAATGCGAACCATTTTTACAAAGCAGGTTATTGCAACCATTTTTGTTGTTGTCGCGCTCGGAGGGAGTGTTTTAGTTTTTTGTCTTTTGCGAGACGATAGTGATAAACTCGCATCTACTGAGTTAGTTGAATTAAATAATTTTCTTCCTAAACATAATGTTATCGGCTTATCCGTGGGAGGGCGCAAGATAGAGTCGTATACTTATGGAAGCGGAAAAACACATTTGGCGTTTGTCGGCGGTATACACGGTGGCTATGAGTGGAACAGTGTGCTTTTGGCATATAAATTTATAGATTATCTTGATGCCAATCCGGAAGTTATTCCTGCAAACTTGACTATTACCGTGATTCCGTCTGCTAATCCCGATGGGGCGTATAAGGCAATAGGCAAAGAGGAGGGTCGCTTTAACGCTAACGGTGTAGACCTCAATCGCAATTTTGACTGCAAATGGAAGCCGGAGAGTATGTGGAAAGGAAATCAGGTAAGTGGCGGAACAGTGCCGTTTTCCGAGCCGGAAACTGTGGCTATTAGAAATTTTGTTTTAGAAAACAAGCCGGATGCTGTTATCTTTTGGCACAGTCAGTCCAATGCCGTGTATGCGTCAGAGTGTGAAGCAGGCATCCTCCCGGAGACGCTTGATATTATGAACGCGTACTCAAAGGCCTCCGGTTATCCGGCTATCAAATCATTTGACAGCTATGAAGTAACCGGCGATGCGGAAGGATGGCTGGCTTCAATCAATATTCCGGCGATTACGGTGGAGCTTCAAACTCATGAGACTGTTGAATGGAAGCGGAATTTGGCTGGTATCAAAGCGCTTTTTGAATACTATGGGCGCACGGAATAGGGCACAGGAGACTTGGGAAAACTGTGCTGGTTTACAAAATGCTCGCGAAAAGGTCAAGTCGTCTACGCCGTCTGATTTTATGGAAACGCTTTCTGGCTTATTTGGCTCAGATCCCAAAAAATAACAAAATCAAAAACGAGGCA
>JAHISW010000026.1 GCA_018817995.1 Patescibacteria group bacterium
CTCTTGTGCTAATGTTCCTTATAATATTCGCCCCCCTCGCCTTCATTGGAACAGCGATAGGAAGCTCTTATGCCACAAAATGGTGGCGCACTCTTTTTAACCAATCTTTTGTCGCGCCTTTATATCTTTTTCTCATATACATCGTCGTCAATCATGTTACCGACCAAACATGGAGCACAAAAAGTAGTTTTGCAGAGTTAGTAACAAAGAACGATCCATCAATAGACATCCTGTGGCAATTTATAATGATGGCGGGTCTTTTGATAGGCGCCTATATCATAGCAAAACAACTAGGAGGAGCGAGCGCGGCAGGGGCAATTAAAATGGCGAAATGGGGCAAAGGAAAAGCCACCGGCTACGCCGGCAAGATAGGCAAGTCAGGGGCAAGGCTCGCCGGACGGCAAACAGTGGCGCGCATTGGTGAAGCAATCACAACCGACAAGACAGGTCGCGAGAGACAATGGCTCCGAACAATGAAAGCAGGGTCTCCAATATTTGGCGGATGGGCAGCGGAAAAAGTCGGACGCGTTGCTGAAGTCGGTGGTAGAAAAGAAGTAATAGAAAAAATGGCGAAAAGAGGAATGACATTGCCAGCAGAAGATCGCGCTAAATATATCAGTAATTTGGGCCGACAAGAGCAAAATAAGATGTTCAGAGATATGCCGGCGAGAGAACGAGCTGAACTGCTTTCAAAACCATCAGAAAAGTTCAAACCAACAGCCGACAGATTGATGGGGATACTAGGAATTGAAGAGAAAGAAAAAACGGAAAAGATAATAAAAGAAACCGAGCGCACACTGGCGCGAAAAGAAGGGTTAAAACAATTCAGAGAAAGGGGTGACACGCTAAACAAAGACGAAGCAAGAAGAATCTTCACAGAAATGAATATGAGTATGAAAGATTTTAGAAAAATTACAGAAGAAGGAGGAGAAGCCACGGAGAATTTGGGCAAAGGCCTGAAAGCGCTCGGTGATACCGCCGAAGACTTAGCTAAAGAATTTGAAGATATGGGAAATAAATCAATGGCTATGGCAATGACCGGTCCAAGTGGCGCTCTTTTGAGTGGCTACGACAAAAAATTTGGAAAAGAAACGAAAGAAACAACAAAAACCCCAAGAGAACAAGCCGAGGAAAATTGGCAAGAAATGAAAAAGAAAAATAAGTAAAAAATGACATACTCAAACGAACAAATTTTGGAAAAATATAAAAATCTGCCCGAAGAGGTCAAGGATATGATTTTCAATGTTGACGCTGCCAAAACATTAAGAGAAATAGGCGAAAAAAACAAATTAAATGTTAGGGAAATAGGAATTGTAGCAGACGAAACAGGCCTATTTATGCTGGGTATCACTCATCCCAATGAGTTTATACCAAACTTAATAAGCAGGCTGGGCATTGAGGAAGAAAGAACCGCCAAGGTGGCGCATGAAATAAACAGTCAAATTTTTTCCAAGATAAGGGAGTCCCTAAAAGGGATTCATGGCAACAGCGAAAAAACAGAATCGCGCGCGGACATAAGCCCCCAAAAAAATATATTTGAGGAAAGAAGCAAAGAGACTATTTTTCAAGCAAAAGCGGAAACGATAGAAAAAAATTACCCAAATGACGACCCTTACAGGGAACCCCCAAATTAATTATGCATTTTCAAACCCCACAATTTATTGAAGTTGAAGACAAGATTTTTGGTCCGCTGACATTAAGGCAGTTTCTGTATCTCATTGGAGGTGGAGCGACAATATTTTTGCTTTACACCTTCTTGCCCTTTTTTCTTTTTGTTATTTTTGTAATTCCCGTCGGAGCTTTGTCCGCAGCTCTCTCTTTTTACAAAATGAACGGACAACCGTTTGTCAAAACCATAGAGAAAGCCCTCCGTTACTCTACGGGACCAAAAATATATGTATGGAAAAAAACAGAAAGACACATTAAAAAAACTTCCCAAGAAAACATAGAAAAAGAACCGATTCAATCAAATATACCAAAATTAACCCAAGGAAGATTGAACGACTTGGCGTGGAGTTTGGACATAAAAGGTAAGAGAACTACTAATAAACGGTAAACAATGACAACTAAGACCGACAAAAAAGCATCACAAAACATCGTCCCTATCAAAGAAATAAAAGATGGGGTAATAGTATTAAAAGATGACTCACTCAGGACTGTGCTGATGACGTCCTCTTTGAACTTTTCTCTCAAGTCAGACGAGGAACAAACGGGAACAATTATTCAATACCAAAATTTTTTGAACTCACTTGATTTTTCTCTTCAGTTTTTTATCCAATCGCGTAATATAAACATAGAACCTTACCTTGAAATAATAACAAAAAGAAGAAAAGAAGAGGTGAACGATTTACTAAAGGTTCAAATGAAAGAGTACACTGAATTTATAAGAGAATTCGTTGATATAACAAAAATAGTCAGCAAAAATTTCTATATTGTTGTGCCATACAGCCCAACCATACTGGAATCAGGGGGGTCTTCCGTTTTGAAATCTTTGGGCGCTTTTTTCAAAAAAACGCCCGATTCCTTGGATGCGTCACAGGAAAAATTTGAAGAACACAAAAATCAACTCCAACAACGCGCAAACGCCATCACACAATCCTTGCCACGCTTCGGAATAGAAGGAATCCCCTTAAACACAGAAGAGCTGATTGAATTATTTTATAGCTTGTACAATCCAGACGACACCGAACAACCAAGTTTGCCAGAATTTAAAAACACAAACAATTAATCCATGCTGCTATTCAACAAAAAAAAGAAAGAAGACGATGAAAATATTTTACCTGTTTTCCCGAAAGAAATTTTTAGCGCGGGAGTTTTGGAACTTAAAGATATTATCGCTCCGGCGGCGCTCCAAGTAAATCCAAACAATTTAAGATTGGGTGATAAATTAACCAGAACCTTCTTCGTTTTTTCATATCCTCGCTTTTTGTCAACAAATTGGTTTTCTCCTGTCATAAACATGGATAAGGTATTTGATATCTCTATTTTTATCCACCCGATTGACACATCAGATGTTTTGCGGAAACTTCAGAAAAAAGTAGCGGAAGTACAATCACAGATACACATGCGGGAAGAAAAAGGTCTGGTCAGAGACCCCGTCTTGGATACGGCCTATCAAGATGTGGAAGACTTGCGAGACAAACTCCAACAGGCGCAAGAAAGACTCTTTAGTTTGGGACTATACATAACTATCTATTCAGATACTATGGACGAGCTCAACTCGTCAGAAAAAGAAATAAAATCAATACTTGAATCAAAACTAGTTTATATTAAACCGGCTCTTTTTGAACAAATAGACGGACTGGAAAGCACTTTACCCCTAGGTAGCGACAAACTGCAAGTGCATAGTAAAATGAACTCCTCTCCCCTTTCCAGCCTTTTTCCTTTTGTGTCTTCCGACCTCACTTCAAATAAAGGAATCCTGTACGGAATCAACCGCCACAACAATAGTTTAGTGTTGTTTGACCGTTTCTCAATGGAAAACTATAACTCCGTAACATTTGCCAAAGCCGGCGCTGGTAAATCATACGCGACAAAATTAGAAATACTGAGGTCCTTGATGCTAGGCACAGATGTCATCGTCATAGACGTGGAAAAAGAATACGAATATCTTGCCGAAGCTGTAGATGGACGCTATTTTAATATATCCATAAGCTCAAAACACCACATTAACCCTTTTGATTTGCCAATGCCAAGGGAAGACGAAGCTCCGGCTGATGTGCTAAGGTCACATGTCATAAACCTGATAGGACTTTTTAGAATAATAATGGGTGGCTTAACGCAGGAAGAAGACTCCGTTTTAGACAGAGCCATCACGGAAACATACGCGTCAAGAGATATCACTGCCGATTCTGATTTTTCCAACACTGCTCCGCCAATACTCTCCGACCTGGAATTAGTTTTGGCCAGCATGAAAGGGGCGGAATCAATGGCAGAAAAATTAAAGAAATACACCCAAGGAACATGGTCCAGCTTTATCAACCAGCCTTCAAATGTTGATATTGATAGAAATCTTATTGTTTTTTCTATAAGAGATATGGAAGACGAGTTACGACCTGTAGCAATGTACATCATCATTCATTTTGTCTGGAACACCATAAGACGACAATTAAAGAAAAGATTGTTAGTCGTTGATGAAGCATGGTGGATAATGAAATCGCCTGACGGAGCATCTTTTCTAACACACATAGCAAAAAGGGCCAGAAAATATTATTTAGGAGTCGCCACAATCACCCAGGATGTCGGGGATTTTCTCTCGTCGCCTTACGGTAGCCCTATTATAAACAACTCCTCCATACAACTCCTTCTCAAGCAATCCCCTACTGCTGTCGATACGCTTCAAGAAATTTTCAAACTGACAGACGAGGAAAAATTTTTGCTTTTGGAATCGGATGTTGGCGAAGGAATATTTTTTGCCGGCACAAAACATGTAGCTATAAAAATAATATCGTCTTATACGGAAGACCAAATTATCACTTCCAATCCTGAACAAATTCTGATGATTAAAAAAGCTAAGGAAGAACTTAAAAATGGCTGAAGCAACAACAATTGAAAATGAAAGAATGATGCAGATGCAAGAAGAAAGTAAAAGAAGAGAAGAAAAAGAAAACACCAACGCGCGAGTCGCGCCAAAAAAACTTTCTTTTTGGAAAAAAGTCCGCGAACACGAACTTATACTTTGGGTGGCCGCTTTTTTTGATGTGCTAGCGCTTATTCCCTTTTTAAGTATCATTTTCAATACAATATTTGCAGGGATTTTGTTTGTCTATTTCTTCGGAAAAAAGAGTTTAGGTAAAGAAATGCAATCCGGGCTGAAAACAATTTTTCTCCCTTCGTTTTTGGGAACCATAATAGACTCCGTTTTTTCCATCTTGCCTGTAAACACAACCGTGGCTTTAATCCGTATATACAATAGTTAATACACAAAAGAGTTAAGTTAATGTAAACTAAACATAGAATGAGAATAATAGACAAAAAAATAATACTTATCCTCGCTTTTCTTTTTGTTATTCTGATGATGCCAATAAGAAACGTAAGCTCCATTGGCATAACGATTCCCTCCGGAGACTTTGAGATAAGAATGACGCCAGAATACCCGGGCGCGAATACAAATGTAGAAGCGAAAATTGTGAGTTTTTCTTTTGACGTTGATTCATCAAATATCACATGGACCCTAAACGGAAAAATAATAGAACAAGGAACCGGAGCAAAAACTGTTGAGTTTCAAACAGGCGCCATCGGCTCAACACTATCCCTTTCTGTTTTTATAGTAACAAACAACGGAAAACAAGTTGAAAACAAAACAACATTCAAAATCGTTGAAGCGGATATCTTGTGGAATGCCAATACATATACGCCCTACTTTTACAAAGGAAAATCCGAACCGGTTATATACAATAAAATAAACGTTACGGCAATTCCTCATGGGTTTTCATCAAAAGATAAAGATTTAATTTACAATTGGAGCAAAGATTACAAAAAAATCGCGGGCGCCTCTGGAACGGGAAAAAGCGCCTATTCTTTCTCTTTTTCAGAATTACGCGACACGGAAAAAATAGGCATTGAAATATCAAATGCGCAAAAAA
>JAHISW010000027.1 GCA_018817995.1 Patescibacteria group bacterium
ACATATCTAAAAGCCTCTCAAAAAGTTTTCATTGAGCAAATGTATCTAAAATCCAAAGAAGAAAATGAGGAACGGCGCATAAGAAAAAGATACCAAGAAAAAATGGGAAGCGCTTATTACCAAACATTTAAAGAATCGGTACCGTCTATCAAGAGGTCCGAGAGAGAAGAGATGATTAGCGCTCTTGAGTTTTTCCAATTGCAAAAATTAATTTTGCCCGGAACATCTCCTGTTGTAAAAAATCGTTTCTGTTTTATGTATAAAAACCAATATTTTGAACTGGACCAAATTCTAAGCCCCAAAAAGATGTGGCTTTTGGAAATTGAGCTGACAGAAGAAAACGACAAACTGGAGCTGCCACCTTTTCTAAAAATAGAAAAAGAGGTGACGGGAGATAAAAAATATTCAAATTATGAGATTTCAAAAAATAACTAAAATAGTAGCAAGGCGGGCAGAATGATGTCCGCTTTTTTGTTTTGTAAAAATTTACCATATACTCACGATCGCGGACAAATGGTAAATTATGATTTTTTGTTTGACATAAAGAAGATTTTATAGTACATAAGGAATAGATTAAATTGAAAGAATAATATAAACGGAGGTGTTGTCTGTGAAAAAGTATATTATAGTTTTAGTAATTTTAGGAGTTTTTATTTTCTGTTGTTTTCCTGTTGGAGCCAAGGAAATTAATCCAGCTGATGTCAGAAGAATTGTTATAAGCGATTCAATTGTTACGATAGAAAAAAAGAATGGAGATATTTTTTTGATTGGGTCTGGGCGTTCCAAAGATAATGCGCGCGACATAAAAGAAAAAGAAATTGGTTACGATTATTTTTTGTTTCATGTGGACAAATATTTGCCAGACTGGGACAAGATTTGTAATGTTTTGGATGACCTTATTAAAATAGACCAAAAAGAAAAAGCGAACGAACTTCTTTTGCAGGCTATCAATCTTCAGCTTAAAAAACTTGAAAATGGCAAGATATCTGCTGCTGAATATTTGTTTGAGAGATTCGGAGCGCTTTTAAAAGAAAAAGAATACAATGAAATATATGATCTTTTGGAGGGTTATGCTGATACAAAAATGGAGGAAAAAAAATTTTCCGAGGCCGCATATATCTATAAAGCTATTGGGGACATGGAAAAATACCAAGAAGCCAAATTGATTGAAGCAAAACAGAATGAGGAAAAAAAGTATTGGGAAGCAGCTGCGTATGATTATAACGCTGCAGGGAGACCAGAAAAAGCAATTGATATGTGGAGAAAAGAACTTCAAAGAATTAAAGATTTTAGGAAAAACTGGAAAAAAGAACACGAAGGACATACTTATTTCTCAACGTTTGGCACGGGCCACGAAGAAGAGGACATAAAAAAAGAATCCAGGAATTGGAAGATGGGAAATATTAAAAAATTCAAAAAGCAGAGGGAACAACCCCTGCTTTTTTGTTTTCATAAAATAGGTATAATAAAATCATGAATTCAAATGAAATTCGGCAAAGATTTTTGGATTTTTTCAGAGAAAAAGGGCACAAAATTGTTCCCTCGTCTTCTCTTGTTCCAACCGATGATTCCGTTCTTTTAACAACGGCCGGGATGCAACAGTTCAAGCCATACTATCTGGATGAAAAATCGCCTCATGGGAACAAGGTAGCTTCTATCCAAAAATGCTTTAGGACATCGGATATTGATGAAGTTGGAAACGAAAAGCATCTTACTTTTTTTGAAATGCTAGGAAATTTTTCATTCAAAGACGAATATTTTAAAAAAGAGGCTATTGAGTATGCTTACGAATTTATAACAAAAGAAATGGGTTTGGAAATTGACTATGTTTCAGTTTTTGAAGGTGATGATTTAACCCCACCGGATACCGAATCGGAAGAAATTTGGGAAAAAATAAAAAAAGAAAACAACGAAAATTTTGAAATCAAAAAATTCGGAAGAGAAGACAACTTTTGGGGGCCGACAGGAGAGGAAGGGCCATGTGGTCCAACAACAGAAATTTATGTAAACCCCGCCGGGGACGGGGCAGGCGCTCTGGAAATTTGGAATTTGGTTTTTAATGAGTACTACAAAAACAAAGAGGGAAAATACAACAAACTTGATAAGCCCGGGGTTGATACGGGAATGGGTTTGGAAAGACTAGCCATGGTTGTTCAGAAAAAAAATAATATTTTTGAAACGGACTTGTTTGAACCAATAATGAAAGTAGTGGGAAATAACAGAGTAGTAACGGACCATTTACGAGCAAGCGTTTTTTTAATTGCCGATGGAGTAGTTCCGTCAAATGTTGGTAGAGGTTATGTGTTAAGACGGTTGATACGGCGAGTTGTGGCAAAAGGTTTTGGGAATGCTATAGAAAAAACTGTGGGAATCATTGTTGAAAACTACAAAGATTTTTATTTCGAACTTGAACAAAATAAAAATAAGATTTTTACAGAGTTGAAGAAAGAAGAAGAAATATTCAACAAAACACTGGAAAAAGGAATGAGGGAATTTAAGAGGGGTACTGATCCGTTTGTGCTTTTTACCACCTATGGATTTCCAATAGAACTGACTCAGGAATTATCGAAAGAAAAGGGAGCAGTAGTAGATATTGAAAAATTCAATCAACAAATGCAAAAACACCAAGAGCTTTCTCGCACTGCCAGCGCCGGAATGTTCAAAGGCGGGTTGGCAGACGAGAGTGAAGAAACAACCAAATTGCACACAGCTGCACATTTGCTTTTAGCTGCCCTAAGAAAAATTTTGGGAGACCATGTTGAACAAAAAGGTTCAAACATCACCATCGAAAGATTGCGGTTTGATTTCTCTCATCCCGAAAAACTGACAGACGAACAAAAAAAAGAAATAGAACGATTGGTAAACAAGCAAATAAAAAAAGATTTATCTGTGACTTGTGAAGAGATGAAACCCGAAGAGGCCAAAGAAAAAGGCGCTCTTGGAGTTTTTGAGCATAAATACGGAGACATTGTAACCGTCTATGCGATAGGGGCCTTCAGTCGGGAAATATGCGGGGGTCCCCATGTGAAAAAAACAGGCAAATTGGGAACATTCAAAATAAAAAAAGAAGAGGCAAGTTCCGCCGGCGTTAGAAGAATTAAAGCTGTTTTAATATAAGTTACATTTTGCTATAATTTAAGTATGTTTTTGAAAAAGCCCAAAAAACAACTCGTTGCGGTTTTTGATATAGGAAGCGCTTCGGTTGGCGGTCTTTTGTTCTATAAAAGAGAAGACAAAAAACCTGAAATTTTAACAAGCGCGCGACAATTAGTTGATTATTCTGACAAAAAACAATTTCCTCTCGCATGGAAAGCAATGAGAAACGCCCTTGATCTTGTTGCCAAAAATATTCAAAACGGAATTTCCCAAAAACCAAACATGGCTTTTTGTGTTTTTTCCGCGCCATGGTATGTTCCCCAGATAAAAGTAATCAAGGTAAAAAAAGAAAACCCTTTTGAAATAACCTCTGCATTACTTAAAGAAATAATTGAAGACGAAGCAGACATATTTGAACATCACTGGCAATCTTCAACTGACAATAAGAAAGATTTTTTTCTTGAAAAACAACTATTAAAAACGAGTCTGAATGGCTATGAAGTACCAAAAATTATTGGCAAATACGCCAGACATTTAGAATTGCACACTTATCTCAGTTTGAGCATGAAGCCGTTGGAGGAAAAGATAACAGAAAATGTTTTGAACTATACACAAGATCGTCATATTTTTATGCACAGTTTTCCTTTTGTCCTTTTTAACGTGTTAAAAAATATTTTAGATACCAAGGAAGGAATGGTCGTAGTTGATATTAGCGGAGAAATAACCGATGTTATTATTATTCGCGACAACACCATCAAAGAAATCAGCTCTTTTCCGAAAGGAGAAAACTTCTTTCTTAGAAGATTAGCCGGCGCGCTTAATATAGAGCCGGATGAGGCAAGATCAATTTTTTTACAATACAAAAGAGGTGAGTTGAACAAAGCGAGCCTTCCTAAAATAAAACACATCCTAGGGGTTGCGGGAGAAGAATGGGGACATAGTTTCAAGGAATTATTAAAGAAGGGCGCAGAGGATAAGTTTATCCCATCCAATTTGTATTTTTGCGGACAAGCAGGACGTTTAAAAGAAGTTTACGAACAAATAAGCGGGCCCAGTTTCTCTGATTTTACAATTCTTGGCAACCCATTCAGTGTTAATTTTCTGCTTTCCAAATCACTAAAATATTATTTTGATTTTAAAAGAGAACCTTCCGATAGAGAAGACATTTTTCTTTTGGTTTCTTCTTTGTTTGCTAATCATTTTATTAAAAAAATATGACAAAAAAAATCATAAGAGATATCTTAATTAAAAAAAGACCACCATCAAAAAAGCGGGGGGAACCCAAAATATCAGAATCAAATTCTCAAAATTTAAGCAGAAAGAATTTTTTCAATAAAACCAATTGGACATCAAAAAACAAAAGAAAAACAGAAGTGAAGAGAATTAAAAAAGGAAAAGTTATGTTTGTTGTCCTTGTCTGCTCTTTGTCGATTATTTTGTGTATTAAAACTGTAAATATTTTTTCCAAGACAATTGTCCGTTTAGTCATCCACAAAGAAGTTATTTCCATTGATACATTGTTAACAACAAGCAGAGATGGGGCGTCAGATTTGCCACTAGAGACGATGGAAATCAGCGCAACCAAACAAAAAATAATTAAAGCAACCGGGGTCAAGAATGTGGAAACAAAGGCGAGCGGTAAAATCCGTATTTTTAACAGTTTTAGTTCACAAACTCAAACATTAATCGCCAACACGAGGTTCGAAACACCGGATGGAAAAATATATCGTATAGATAAGACTGTTGTTGTGCCCGGAGCAGAAATCAAAGAGGGAACAATATCGCCAAGTTCAATAGAAACAACCGTTTACGCCGATAAGCCCGGGGAGGAATATAATATTGGCCCGACAGATTTCACTATCCCCGGATTTAAAGGAGGAGTTCGATATGATAAATTTTATGGACGCTCGCAATCAAACATGGAGGGAGGGTTTAAGGGGGAAGTACCCATAATCAACGAGGAGGATTTTGAAATTGCAAAGAAAGAATTACAAAAACTGCTTGGAGATGAACTTGTTAAACAAGCTTTATTGCAAACACCGGAAGAATTTTTGTTACACAAAGATACGATAGAAATTAGTTTTTCTAACAGCCAAATCCAGGATAGTGTCCCCAGTCAAAACGATAAAAAAACGGAATTTATTTTTGAGGAGTCGGCTACCCTTTTTGCTCCTCTTTTTTCCAAAAACAAACTAGCGCAAATATTGGTTAAAAAATATCTGGGGGAAGAATTTCAAGATACTGTAAGCGTTGCCAATTTGGAAAACTTAAGTTTGGGGATGCTTAATAGAGATACTGCAGAAAACACGGCAGTTCTCAGGATCGTGGGAGAGGTAGAATTTGTCTGGCTGTTAGATGAAGAAAAACTAAAAGAGGCGCTTATTGCAAGCGCTCAAAAAAACTCCGATGATGTTTCCGGTGTTTTCAAGGATTATCCTGCCATAGATAGCGCCTCTGTAATGTTTAGGCCATCTTGGTGGAAATTCTTTCCCAACAAAACTTCTAAAATTTTAGTAGAGTCTACTTGACATTTATATGCCGTATTTGTTATATTTTATATGGTGAAAAGAAGGGAAATAGTTAACGGCATTGTAATAGAGGCGCTACCTAATGCTACTTTTAGGGTGATATTGAACGACACAAAGAAAGAGATATTTGCTCATCTTTCCGGGAAAATGAGAATGTACCGCATAAAGGTGGTCGTGGGAGATAAACTTGAAATGGAAATTAGCCCATGTGGTGAAAGAGGAAGAATTATAAGGCGACTTTAACAAAAATTGATTATCATGAAGGTTCGTGCTTCGGTAAAAAAAATTTGTAAGGATTGTAAATCAATTAGGCGTAAAGGCCGAATTTTTGTTGTTTGCAAGAAAAACCCAAGGCACAAACAAAGACAGAAATAATATGCGTATATCAGGAGTAAACATACCAGAAAATAAAAGGCTTGAAGTCGCTTTGACCTACCTCTATGGAATAGGACGGATGACGGCAACCAAAATTTTAAATGAAGCTTCAATTAGTTTTGATAAAAAGGCAAAAGATTTATCCACAGAAGAGTCAAACAAAATTAGAGACCTACTTGGAAAATATAAATTGGAAGGCGACTTAAGAAGAGAGGTATCCAGCAACATAAAGAGAATGAAGGATATTAATAGTTACAGAGGAATAAGACACGCAAAGAGCCTTCCTGTTTGGGGGCAAAGAACAAAAACAAATTCACGGACAACGCGACCATACAAAGGAAGAAAGACAATGACAAGTGGAAGAAGAAAAATGGAGAAGAAGTAATTCAGTAACATGGGAAAAAAGAGAATTATAAAAACAAAAGGAGGTGGTCTTAGCGCTGAATTGAGAGCGCGAGCGGTTTCTCGCTTGCCAAAAAGAAGATTAGATTCGGGGATAATTTTTATAAAAGCAACATATAACAATACTCGCGTAACTTTTACCGATAACGAAGGAAATGCCATTATTTGGGCTTCGTCAGGCAGTTTAGGGTTTAAAGGGGCAAAAAAAAGTACTCCTTTTGCCGCCTCTAAAGTATCTGAATTGGTTATAGAAAAGGCCAAGCAGATAGGAGTTAAGGATGTTGATGTTGAAATTTGCGGGACGGGTGGAGGCAGAGAATCAGCCCTCAGAACAATTAATGCAAAGGGTCTAAATATCCTCTCTGTCAAAGACACGACACCGATACCGCATAATGGTCCGAGGCCGAAAAAACCAAGAAGGGTTTAAATTTAAATATGAGTAATACAAAATGCAAAACATGTAGAAGAGTCGGGCAAAAGCTTTTCCTTAAAGAAGAGAAGTGTTCCAGTATAAAATGTCCGGTATCCCGAAAACCATATCCGCCCGGCAGAAAAGCTAAAAAAATGCGTCCACTTTCTGAATACGGAACGCAACTAAAAGAGAAACAAAAGCTTAAATTTCTCTATGGTTTAAGAGAAAGACCGTTCGCAAATTATATAAACGACGCCATGAAGAAGGGGGGGTCCGGCATTGGTTCTAGTTTGATTTGTCTTTTGGAACAAAGATTGGACAATGTTGTCTTTCGCCTTGGACTTGCTCGTTCTCGTAGTTTGTCTCGCCAAATTGTAAGCCACGGGCATATTTGTGTAAACGGAAGAAAAGTAACAATCCCTTCTTTCAGAGTAAAAAAGGGTGACAAGATATCAATAAGGCGAGGGAGCGAAAACAAAAGTATTTTTTCGGATTTAGATATATGGCTTAAGAAGTACAGCCCTCCATCATGGCTACGATTAGACAAAGACAAAAAAATAGGGGAAGTGGTTGGGAAAATATCGCCCAAAGACATTGATTCAAGTATAAACTTAAATTTAATAATAGAGTTTTATTCGCGATAATAATTTTATTTATGAATTACGAAATAATTTTACCAACCAAACCGCATGTTGTTTCAGAAGATGGAAACAAAGGCGTTTACGAAATAGGCGGTTTATACGCCGGTTACGGACACACCCTTGGCAATTCTCTGAGAAGGATTATCCTTTCTTCTTTGCCCGGGGCGTCTATTACCACGGTAAAAATTGACGGCGTAAGTCATGAATTTTCAACTTTGGAGGGCGTGAAAGAAGATGTCATAACCATACTTTTAAACCTGAAACAAATAAGGTTTAAACTAGAGGGAGATGAACCTCAAAAAATTAAACTGTCCGCCAGGGGACAAAAAAAAGTGAAAGCCGGTGATTTGAAAATACCAGCGCAGATAACGATCTTGAATACGGACAAATTGATTGCGACATTAACCGACAAAAAGTCCAAACTGGATGCCGAGATAACAATAGAAAAAGGATTGGGTTATGTTCCACGAGAAGTATTGAGAAAGGAAAAAATTGATGCGGGAGTTATTGTTGTTAATGCGGTCTTTTCTCCCGTACGAAGAATAAATTATGAAGTAGAAAACATGCGCGTGGGGGAACGCACAGATTATAATAAACTGCGTTTCTTGATAGAAACCGACGGTAGTATAAGCCCAAGAGAGGCATTGGAAAATTCAATAAAGATTTTGATAAAACAACTAAGCGCAATTGTTGGTATTTCAGAAAAAGAAACTGAAAAAATCATTAAGGAAACGACCTCTGAACAAAAAGACATGATGGACAAACGGCAGAAGAAAAAGGAGGAGAAGATGAAGAAAAAAGAAGAGAGCGCGGAAAAGAAAAAAGATGAAAGAGAAGTGGAAGAGGATTCTTTAAAAACTAGAGTTGAAGATCTTGGTTTGTCCAAAAGAACACTTAATAGCTTATCAAAGGCCGGTATCAGAACAGCGGGAGGGCTTGCGCGAAAAAGAGAAGAGGAACTCTCCAGCATCGATGGGATTGGTAACAAGGCAATCAACGAGGTGCGTCGCGCCTTGGGTAATTTTGGACTAATACTAAAATAATATGAGACACCAGTCCAAAGGAAGAAAATTGGGAAGAAAAAAGGACCAAAAAAAGGCGCTCTTTGTATCATTGTCCAACAGTCTTATAAAATATGGGAAAATTAAGACGACGGAAGCAAAAGCCAAAGAATTAAGACCGATTATAGAAAAGTTAATTACAAAAGCAAAGAAAAACACCCTGGCAAATCGTCGAATCTTGGCTGCTTATCTTTCTGAAAATACAACAAAAAAAATAATTGACGAAATAAGCCCCAAATATAAGGAACGCGATGGTGGCTATACAAGAATTACCAAAATGGGCCCAAGACAAACCGATAGAAGCCCAATGGCGGTTATAGAGTTGGTATAATTATGAATGACGAATATACAATAGATGTTAAAAATAAAGCGCTGGGACGAGTTGCATCTCAGGTTGCTTTGATATTGCGCGGAAAAAATAAAGCTGACTTTAAACCTAATGTTGTCCCAAAAATTCGCGTTAAAATATTAAATGTATCAAAAATAAAATTGACAGGAAACAAAATGAAAAACAAAGAGTACCAAAGATACTCTGGGTATCCCGGAGGACTAAAAACGATACCTTTTCAAAAAATGTTTGAAAGCGACCCCAACAAAACCTTTATAAAAGTTGTTCAGGGTATGCTACCAAAGAATAAATTGAATAAAAAATTACTAAATAATTTATCATTTGAATAATGGCATTAAAAAAGACAAATAAAAAGAGCGACGTTTATTTTGAGGCGGTTGGAAGAAGAAAAAGCGCCACCGCGCGCGCGCGGTTGTCACAAGGTGGCAAGGATAAGGGTCTTGTAAAGATAAACGAAAAAGATTTTGAAACATATTGTACTCAAAATGAACTCCGAGAAATTATAATATCACCGTTAAAAGAAACCGAAACGTTAAAAATTTTTTACGTAAGCGGGAAGGTCAACGGGGGTGGCATAAAGTCACAGGCCGAAGCTATGCGACTTGGAATTAGCAGAGCCCTCTTGAAATTTAATCCTGAATTTAGAGCCGTATTAAAACAAAAAGGTTTTCTGACGCGAAATCCTCGCGTTGTAGAAAGAAAGAAATTTGGGTTGAAAAAAGCAAGAAAAGCGGCGCAGTGGAGTAAGAGGTAAACATAAACCATGGACGACATAAAAATAGAAGAAGAAAACACAAACATAGAAGATAAACTAAAGAAACTCAAAGAAAAACTTAAAAAATGCCAGAAAGAAAAAGAAGAATATCTTGACGGTTGGCAAAGAACGAAAGCGGATTTTATAAATGCCAGAAGGGAAGAGGAGGAAAGGCGGAAAGATTTCATAAAATTATCAAATCAGCTGTTGATTGCGGACATTCTTTCTGTCTTAGACAGTTTAGATTTGGCGGTTCAAAGTCAAAAAAATAAAGAAAACGACATAACCGATGGGGTGTATTTAATTAAACTTCAACTTCAAGATGTATTAAAGAAATACGGATTGGAAGTTATGAAAACAAAAGGAGAAAAATTTGACCCTAAATTTCACGAAGCGATAGAAGAGGTAGAATCAAAAAAAGAAAGTGGTACAATTATTGAAGAAGTGCAAAAGGGTTATAAATTAGATAATAAAGTTTTAAGACCCGCCAGGGTCAAAATAACAAAATAATATGAGCAAAATATTAGGTATAGATTTAGGCACCACCAATTCGGCAATGGCAATCATTGAGGGAGGGGAGCCAAAAATTTTGGAAAATGATGAAGGGGCAAGAACGACTCCTTCTGTTGTGGCAATTTCCAAGGCAAAAGAAAGATTGGTCGGAACGCTGGCAAAACGACAGGCTGTTACAAACCCCAAAAACACTATTTATTCAACAAAAAGACTGATAGGCCGTAAGTTTAATGACAAAGAAGTGCAAAAAGACAGGGAGCTACTTCCATATGAAATGCGTTCTTCGGGAGATGGCGGAATAGAAATTAAAATGGGCGACCTGCCCGACAGCAAGGCGGGAAGCTGGAAAAGACCGGCAGAAGTTTCTGCGATGATTTTACAAAAATTAAAAAAGGACGCCGAAGCGCGAGTGGGAGAAAAAATTGACGAAGCTATTATTACCGTTCCGGCTTACTTTAGCGACAGCCAAAGAAAAGCCACAAAAGACGCGGGAGAAATAGCGGGATTTAAAGTTCGTCGAATATTAAACGAGCCAACGGCCGCCGCGCTTGCTTATGGATTTAACAAGAAAAAGAACGAGCAAATTGTCGTCTATGATTTTGGAGGAGGCACATTTGATATTTCCGTGCTGGAAGTAAGTGACGATGTGATAGAAGTCAAATCAACCAATGGAGATACGCACTTAGGCGGAGACGATTTTGACCAACGCATTATTGATTGGATTATTTCGGAATATAAAAAAGAAAGTGGCATTGATGTATCAAAAGACGAATTGGCCTTGCAAAGACTTAAAGAAGTCGCGGAAAAAACAAAACACGAATTGTCCAGTACGCTTGAGGCAGAAATAAATATTCCATTCATAACATCAAACGAATCCGGACCCCAGCACCTTTTGCTGAAACTTTCCAGAGCGAAACTGGAAGAATTGGTTGAAGATAGCATAGAAAAATCAATAAAAATAACAAAAGAGGCGATAAAAGACGCAAATTTTGAAGTCGGCGACATAGATGAAGTAATTTTAGTCGGAGGGCAAACAAGAATGCCTGCAATTCAAGAAGCCGTTAAGAAATTATTTGATAAGGAACCAAACAAATCCATCAATCCTGATGAAGTTGTCGCAATGGGAGCGGCAATTCAAGCAGGAGTTTTACAGGGTGACGTGAAAGATGTTCTCCTTTTGGATGTCACGCCACTTTCCTTGGGAATTGAAACAATGGGCGGGATAATGACTAAAATAATGGAAAAAAACACAACAATTCCCGTAAGTCGTTCCCAAACTTTCTCCACAGCTCAAGATAATCAAAATTCGGTAGAAATACATATTTTGCAGGGAGAAAGAGAAATGGCGCAAGACGATAGAACATTGGGGAAATTTATTTTGGATGGGATTCCTCCTTCTCCGCGAGGAGTTCCGCAAATTGAAGTGACTTTTGATATAGACGCCAATGGAATTCTAAGTGTTAAAGCAAAAGACAAGGCCACGGGTAAGGAACAGGCGATACGCATTGAGGCTTCCTCCGATTTAAGTAAAGAGGATGTGGAAAAAATGAAACAAGAAGCGGAAATTCACACAGAAGAAGACAGGAAAAAGAAAGAATTTGTTGAGGCGCGCAACATTGCCGACACATTGATTTATACAACAGAAAAAACAATGAGAGATCTCGGAGAAAAAGTGGGAGAAGACATTAAAAAAACAATAGAAGAAAAAGTTGATGCGTTAAAAAAAGTAAAAGACTCCGACAGTATAGAGGATATAAAAAACAAGACGGAAGAATTGTCAAAAGAAATTCAAAAAATAGGAGCGGAAATGTATAAAAAAGAAGAACCGAAAGAAGAACCGAAAACCGAAGACGAAAAGCATGAATAAAGATTACTACAACATACTGGGCATACAAAAAAACGCCTCTAAAGAAGAGCTTAAAAAGGCATACCATAAAATGGCTCGCAAATATCATCCCGACAAGGACAATGGGGATGAAAAAAAATTCAAAGAAATAAACGAGGCGTATTATGTTTTGGGCGATGAAAAAAGACGTTCCGAATACGATAGATACGGAAGGGTGTTTAGCAATGCCGGTGGCAATCAGTCCGGATTCGGAAATTTTGAAGGATTTTCCGCTGGGGGTGGATCCGCCTTTGGCGGAGATTTTTCTGATTTTTCCGATATTTTTGAGAATCTGTTTGGCTTTTCTGGAGCGAGAGGAGATACCAAAAAACAAAGGGGGCGGGACATTTCAATTGATATGGAAGTATCCTTTGAAGAAGCTATCTTTGGGACCACACGCAAGGTTCTTTTAACAAAACCTGGAGTATGTGACGATTGCAAAGGAAAAGGATCCGCCCCAGACGCAATTTTTAAAAAATGCGACCATTGCCAAGGTTCGGGTAAAATACATGAAACAAGACGTTCTTTTTTTGGAACCTTCACGGTAATGAAATCCTGCGTATCATGCGAGGGGACCGGTAAAATTCCATCAAAAAAATGCCGAGAATGCAAAGGAAGCGGAATAGTGAAAAAGGCGGAAGAAATAATCATAGAAATACCATCGGGTATTTATAACGGGGAAATGATAAAACAGACAGGCAGGGGGGAGGCAGTGGCTAAGGGAATTTCCGGGGATTTATACATAAAAGTGCACGTTAAGCCACACTCTGTGTTCAAAAGAGAGGGATTTAATATTACAATGGACTTAAGTATACCGCTATCCGAAGCTCTTTTGGGAGGAGAAAGAAAAATAAAAACACTGGAAGGGGAGATAAAAATGAAAATCCCGGCAGGCATTAATTACGGAGAAATCTTGAGGACAAGAAATAAAGGGGTGCCCCAACCAAATGGGGAAAGGGGTGATCTGTTGATAAAGATTTTAGTTAAAATACCAAAAAATCTTTCCCCAAAAAGCAGAAAATTAATTGAGGAATTAAAAAAAGAAGGAATCTGATAAAAATGTTTCAAATTGCAAGTTTAGAAAAAATTTCAGAAGTTTTATCCAATCCCACATGGGACATTCTTGTTCTTTTCTTTTTTTTAGCAACGGGATTCTTTTACGGCGTCCTAGCCGGCAAGAAAAAACTTTTGTCGGTGTTGTTCTCTTTGTATATAGCTATTCTTTTGTTGAACAACTTTTTTTATTTGGATATTTTGGCGCAAGGCAAAGAATTGCGAGACGCTTTTTTGCTTAAATTATCCGCTTTTTTGATTTTCATAATCTTGCTGGCTATTTTGTTCAACAAAACTGTTTTTCGCGGAAGTTCCAAAAATAAAAAATGGTGGCAAGTGTTTGTTTTGAGTTTCCTTGAAATAGGACTTTTTGTAAGCGCCATTTTTCAATTTTTGCCGGCAAAAGAGGTTTTTAGTTTTTCACCGATTGTAGAAATGCTCTTCGCCTCGGAAAAATCGTTTTTTTGGTGGATGGTGTTGCCACTTGTGTCTTTATTATTTATATTAAGGAAAAAAGAAATCCGCCCATAGCTCAGTTGGTAGAGCAA
>JAHISW010000028.1 GCA_018817995.1 Patescibacteria group bacterium
CGCCCCCACTTACCAGTGGATACTTGTTTTGACTTATTTGGTAACCTTTTGGCAAGTCTGGATAAAAATAGTTTTTTCTGTCCCATTGCGTATAATCTGCCAAGGTTCCGCCAATGGCCAAGCCTGTCCGCAGAACATGTTTTACAGCCTCCTTATTTATGACAGGCAAAACACCCGGATACCCCATACACACGGGACAAACATTCACATTGGGGTGTTTTTCATTGGGGTCATTCAAAGAATCGCAAAACATCTTTGTTTTGGTTTTTAGTTCTATGTGTATTTCCAGGCCAATTGTTGGGACAAGTTTAGACATATCTAATATAGTAGCAAATACAGTTAGTTCCTTAAAGCTAGTTGTCCGCAGGCGGCTTTGATTTCTCCACCAAAACGATAGCGTTGGCTAACCGGCACACCTGATTTTTCAAGGACTTCTTTAAATTCTTTTATAGTTTTAGGATCAGAAGGCTCCATGCCTTCTTTGTCTGCAGGGTTATAAATAATTAGATTTACAAAATGTAAAGGTTTGTATAATAGTTTTGCTAATTCTTTAGCGTGCTCTTTGGAATCATTTATTCCTTTCAATAAAAGATATTCAAACATTACTTGACGAGAAGTTTTCTTAATATATTCATCAATTGCACACATAACTTTTTCTAAAGGATATTTTTTATTAACGGGCATCAATTTTGAACGCAAATTATTGTCGGGCGCATGTAAAGAAAGGGCCAAATTAACTTGAATATTTTCTTTTGCCAGTTTTTTTATACCTGTAACTATTCCGCAGGTTGAAATGGAAATTTTTCTTGCGCCAATGTCTAACCCTTCTTTGTCATTCAAGACTCTAATTGCATTAAGGACATTATCATAATTTAAAAAAGGTTCACCCATTCCCATAAAAACAACATTAGATACACGCTGGTTCTTAGTTTTTAGGAGGCGTGCAAAAAACAAAACCTGATTAACAATTTCTTCTACTGTCAGATTCCTTTCAAAACCCATACTCCCAGTCGCGCAAAACACACAACCCATAGGACAACCGACTTGAGATGAAACACAAACTGTATTTCTTTTTCCAATATGTTTCATCAAAACACTTTCAATTTTATTTCCATCTTTAAGAACAATAATCGCTTTTTTTGTATCCCCGTCTTCTTTTGTGTCGCCTTTTATTTTTAACAAGCATTCTTGTCTCAAATTATTTCTCAAACAAGAAGGTAGATTTTTGGCCTCAGACCAATTTTCTATTAGATTTTTAAAAACCGCCTCTTTTGCTTGCTTGAGACGATATTCCGGTTCTTTTTCTAGAACTTTTTTCAAGCAATTTATATCCATGTTATTTTTTAAAAATTTTTTGTTTATTTATTTCACGTAATATTTTTTCAACTTCTTTTATGCTCTCTTCGTCAATTATAGATATCGGTGTTACTTTTTTACTCACTTTTTTTAACACCTTAAGTTTTTCTTCAATTTCTTTTTTTTCCAATAAATCAGTTTTACTTAAAAAGATATATTCCGCTTTTTCTAAAAGCTCTTTATTATAAGCGCCGAGTTCTTTTCTGATAATTTCATAATCTTTTAAAGGATCTTTTGATTCTGATGAAATAAAATGAAAAATAACTCGAGTCCTTTCTATATGGTGCAGAAATTTTATACCAAGACCTTTTCCACTCGACGCTCCTTCAATAAGACCCGGAATATCAGCCAAAACCAGTTCGTAGTAAACACCTAAATTTGGATCAAGGGTTGTAAAAGCATAATTAGCCACTTTGCTTTTTGCATTGGTTAACTCGTTCAACAAGCTGGATTTGCCAACATTGGGTAATCCAACAAAACCAACATCGGCAATCAGTTTAAGCTCAAGTCTTAGGTCAAACTCCTCCCCTAGCGAACCCTCCTGAAATTCCATGGGTGTTGTATTTGTTGACGAGCGAAATTCAAAATTGCCCTTTCCGCCTCTCCCTCCCCTAGCTACTTGAATACGCTGGCCTATAGAAATAATCTCGGAAGTTTTTTTGTTTGTTAGATTATGAATTACCGTACCAATCGGTATTTTCAAAACAAGATCTTCTCCGTTCGCTCCGTCATTGAAATGGCTACCTCCCCTTTGCCCCTTTTTCGCTCCCAATTTTTTTCTGTAGCGAAACTGCCTGAGCATGTCAATTTCCGAGACACCTTTCATATAGATACTTCCCCCATTGCCACCATGGGCGCCCGCCGGACCTTTGCCTATTTTTAAGAAAGCCACGGCGCCATCTCCTCCGTCGCCCGCTTTTATTTGAATTGTTACATCATCTATTAACACAATTGTTTCTTTTATATTTTTGGCATTCCTTCTTCATACCCAGCCCTTGTTTGATAAACAAATTTTCCTTTTTGTAAAAAATTAACCAACCTCTTTGTGCCAACATAACTCATTGAAGAACACAGGCCTTCTATCATGCTTTCGACTATTGATTTTACTGGGCCAGTATAGGGAATTTTTCTTAAAACACCTTCCGGTGTTCTGGTCTTGCCTAGATTACCATTTCCAAGACGATCTAGCTGATGTTCTAAGGACGCGGAACCACGATAAATTTTCCAAAGTTCGTTAGTATCTCTGTGTAGTTGACCGGGCGATTCATCTGCCCCAGCAAATAAACTGCCTATCATTACCGTATCAGCTCCGGCAACAATCGCCTTGCCTATGTCAGAAATAAATTTAATCCCACCGTCTGCTATAATAGGTGTACCAAATTTTTGAGCAATCGCGGAACACAAAGCAATAGCTGTGATTTGTGGAATTCCTACACCTGCGACTTCTCTTGTTTTGCAGGCCGAACCTGGCCCTATCCCCACTTTAACACCATCTGCCCCCGCTTCAATTAGCATCAAGGTGGCTTCCGAAGTATCTACGTTTCCAACAATCAATTGAACTTTTTTGAAAACTTTTTTTATTTCTTTGGTTGCTTTTTGTACTTTTTCGCAATTTGCTCTTGCCGTATCAAGCAACAAAACGTCAATTCCTGCTTTCAGCAAAGACTCAGTTTCCAACATGTAATTTTTGCTTAATCCTACCGCAGCTCCGACTTTCAGTTTTGCTTTTTTAACTTTTTTTACTTCTTCAACTCTCTCCTTGATGGGCGCGAACTGGTGAATAAAACCCAACCCTCCGCTTTTGGCGATGGCAATAGCCATACGAGAACCTGTCACGGTGTCCATGTTTGCAGAAACAATCGGAATGTCTATTTTAATCTTTTCGCTTAGTCGCGCCTTTAAATCTAAAATGTCCGAACGACTACTGATATTAGAAAAATTATCTTTGATTGTTACATCCGGAAAAGTTACAGCAATATTTTCAGGCAAACCTTTCTTTCGTAAATAATCTCGCACTATTTTGTCTATGTCGTTTTTGTTCATTGGTCTATCTTTTTGATGCGACGGAGGTGGCGTTCGTTTTTTCCTTCGCTTGAAAAACTTGTTTCCAGCCAAAGTTTTACCGCTTCTCTTGCTTCTTCCTCGCTTAAAAATCTTGCGCCAAGAGATAAAATATTGGCATTATTGTGCTCGCGGGAAAGTTTTATGATCTCTTTTTTGTTGCCATAATAAACCACGGCTCGTACATTTTTAAAACGATTTGCTGTCATTGCCTCCCCTTGCCCGGAACCTCCTAAAATTATTCCTTTTATATTTTCGGGGTTTTCTGAGATTTCTTTTGCTAAGGGTTTTATAAAATCAGAATAATCATCTTGTTCCACAAAAGAAAAAGCGCCAAAGTCCTTCACTTCGTATTTTTGTTCCACAAGCCATTTTCTTAATAACTCCTTTAATTCAAAACCGGCATGGTCTGATGCTAAATAAATTTTCATAAAATTAAAGATAATTCTTTAAAGATTGAATGTGTTTAACAAGCATTGCGCAGTATCCCCATTCATTGTCATACCATGAAAGAATTTTTACCAAATCACCATCAACGACTCTGGTCATAGACAGATCAACAATAGACCCGAAGGGTTCCTTTAATATGTCTGTTGACGTTAATGGCTCTTCTGTAACTTTTATAATTCCTTCCCATTCAAGCTTTTTGCACGCTTCTCTAAAAATATTATTAACTTCCTCAACAGAAGTAGGCTTTTCTGAAACAAAAGTAAAATCAATTATGGAACCGGAGATAACGGGAACTCTCATGGCTATCCCGTCAAATTTTCCTTCCATTTCGGGTATTGCCTTTGATGTGGCATCAGCGGCGCCCGTACTTGATGGGACTATATTCGTGGCAGCGGCTCTCCCTCTTCTGTAATCTTTTTTGTTGGGCCCATCAACCAAATTTTGGGTTGCCGTATATCCATGGACCGTATTTAGAATGGCTTTTTTAATTCCCAGCGCTTGCGACAAAATCATGGCTACCGGCGTTACCGCGCCTGTAGTACAAGAAGCGTTTGACGTAATTTTGCTTTTTGCGATAACTCCTTCTCCAACATTTGGGTTAAAAGTTACAGTATCCCCATCGTCTTTGGGGACGGGCGCTGTTATCACCACTCTTTTTGCTCCGGCATCAAGATGCGCCTTTGCTTTTTCATAAGAAGAAAAAATACCTGTTGACTCCACAACTATATCAATATCCAAATCTTTCCATGGAAGTTTAGATGGATCTTTTTCTTGAAGAAATTTTATTTTGTCTAATTTGTCTTTCGGCGCGCTAAATCTTCCATAGACACTGTCATGTTCCAATAAATAAACAAGATTTTCTCTGTCCGCCAAATCGTTTACGGCAACAATTTCCCAACCCGAAACTCCAAAAGATTGCTTCAAAAAAATTCTACCTATCCGACCAAGGCCGTTTATTGCGATTTTTATCCCGTTAGAAGTTTTCATGTTGATTTTAATTCTTAATTAATAGTAAATATACAAAAATTTTTCTGTTAATTTTCATCATCCCGTTGAACTTCTAACGGGACGAGTATTAAATACAATTTTATTATAGCAAAAAAGACAGCATGTTAATACTGTCCTTTTATTCTTTTGCAACTTTTCTTGCATTTCTAATTAAACTAACACCACCCCAAAAAATAAGGGGAAAAATCAAGAAAGTTAGTATGGTATCAACATGGCTCCATCCTGTAAAATAAAGAACAAGCCCGCCACACACAACAGCCACAGATATTCCAGTATCACTGAGTATGTGATAAAAAAAGCCCCTCAAGCTGATATTTTTCCGGTCAGTTGGATACAGAATATATATTTGCGCCAAGTTGGCCAATAAACCAATGCTTGCCACAGTCAACATCCAAATTGATTGGACTTCTTCAAATTCATGCAACCGATAAAGAGCACAACTTAAAATAAACAAGGACATTACTATCAAAATTACCCCCGTAGCAACAGTCGCGCGCACTTCTGCTCTCGGATCACCAAGGGCGAAATATACACATCCAAAAACAAAAATATGGCTTAACATATGAATACCGTCAGACGCTAAAGATAAGCTTTTGGAAACAAAAAATCCAAAAAAAACTTCCGCAAAGAAAACCGCAACAGTTATACAAAAAGCAAACAGAAGTCTTTTTTTGCTATGGCTATGCGCATGTTCATGCCCCAATCAAACCACCTCCTTCCGAATTATTTATTTCATTTTCAAATTACTTCTCCATCGCCCCTTCTGTGTATCTATTTGAAGGCGCCCACAACATCCAACTTGTCAGACCCGAATCGTAGGTTGCTTGTATTTGCGCCCGTACCTCCTTAATATCATAATTTCCCCCATAATCAAAATCCTGAAGCCACGGACGAAGTTTTAATTTGCTGTAAGATTGTTTTGAATACAAACCGGAAAAAACTTGCCCTGTCGTTGTTGATGTTTCATATATGGGTTCGGTGGTGAATGCTTTTACCGTAGTTGTTTCTGATTCCGCTCTTTCAACTGCCCTTGTCATAGAAAATTTAACCACATCGTAGGGATAATTATTTGGGTTTGCCCAACCGTTGAAACCGCTCGGGTAATGCGACGGATAAACCATAGGCGCGATATAATCAAAATAAGGTAATGTTCTTTCTAAAACTTGCCCTATGTTCAAGTCGTCCGTATTTGTTGTGGTCATTCCAAAAAGATCTGCTGAAAGTTTTGGAACAGTATTAGTATGATATGTTTCCGAATTTTTTAGAGAGCTACTTAAATATTCAAAAAATTCTTCAAGTGCCTCAGCTTTCGCGCGTCCATTTGAATAAGGGAAATAAATATCTTTCATTGGCCCATCGGACGGAAAACGAATATAATCAAAATTTAATTCATCAAAACCAACACCATAAGCTTCTTTGCTCAATTCAATAATATAATCCCAAAAATCTCTCGCCCCCACATCAATGAAACTGATTTTTTTATAGTCTTTCCACACCGTTCCGTCGCTTGCTTTTTTTACTGCCATCTCTGGATATGATTGAACATAAAGAGGATCTTGGAAAACCGTAATCCGCGCGATAACATAAATACCCTTGTCATGAAGTTTTTCTATGAATTCTTTTATATCAGGCGCCCTGCATTTATCAGAAACAAATTCTTTTAATTTTGGATTATCCGTTAGAAAACCTATTCCCCCGCTATAATCCTTCACGTCAATAATAATTGAATTTAACTCTGTTTCCTCAACAAGGTCTACAAGGTCTTGGCGAAAACTAGGAG
>JAHISW010000029.1 GCA_018817995.1 Patescibacteria group bacterium
GTTGACCATGGAAAAACCACAATCACCGATGCCATTATGAGGCAGACGGGCATGTTCACCGATGAAATGAGCATGGACACTGACAAATTAGAACAAGAGCGAGGCATCACCATCTACGCAAAAAATACTTCCCTTTTTTATAAAAATACAAAAATAAATATCGTGGACACACCGGGACACGCAGATTTTGGTTCAGAGGTTGAACGTGTTCTACGTTCAATTGATTCTGTTCTTTTGGTAGTTGACGCGCAGGAAGGTCCAATGCCACAAACCCGTTTTGTTCTAAAAAAATCTTTGGAACTGGGATTAAAACCAATTGTCGTCATCAATAAAATAGACAAGCCGGCAGCTGACCCAAAACAGACAGAGGAAGATGTTCTTGAGCTTTTTATGGAACTCGGCGCCAATGACGAACAACTTAATTTTACCACCGTGTACACAATCGGCCGTGAAGGTATTGCAAAAAAAAATTTGAACGACCTGTCAAAAGACTTAACGCCTCTTTTGGACACCATTTTGGAAAAAGTTTCGCCCGCGCCATCGGATATTAACACCCCGGCAAAAGCTCAAGTATTTAATCTTGGATATGATAATTTTCTCGGGAGATTGGCCATATGCAGAATATATGAAGGCGCGCTGAAAGATGGCAATGCTGTCTTTGTAAAAAAACCGAACGGCAAAACAAGAAAAGGCAAAATAACCAAACTTTTTACTTTCAGGGGTCTATCTCGCGATGAAGTTAAAGAAGTCTTGGCGGGTGACATCATTATGATTGCAGGACTTCCTGATGTTTTTATCGGGGAAACCATCACAACAGATGAAGACACTGAGACGCTCCCCGCCATAAAAATCGATGAGCCTACAATTACGCTGGACTTTTTGATTAACAATTCCCCCTTTGCGGGCAGAGAAGGCAAATACGTAACTGGGCGACAAATCCGCGAACGATTAGAAAGAGAGCTTGAAGTGAACGTGGGACTTGAGATTGATTTTTCAGAAGGAACATTTAAGGTTGCCGGACGCGGAGAATTGCATATTGCCATACTGCTTGAAAATATACGCAGGGAAGGATACGAACTTCAAGTATCGCAACCGCAGATTATCGTAAAAGAAAAAGATGGTATAAAACTTGAGCCATACGAAGAAGTTACAATTGACACGCCAAATGAATTCCAAGGAATCGTAATAGAAAAACTCGGACAAAGAAAAGGGACTCTTCTGGAAATGAAACGACACGAAAATACAACGCGTCTAATTCTTGAAATACCCACCAGGGGCCTCTTGGGATATCGCGGGCAATTCATTATTGACACAAAAGGAGAAGGAATTATTTCAAGCAGGGTTACCGGATTCAAAGAATATGCCGGAAAAATATCCAAACGAGCAACCGGGTCAATGATGTCAATGGCAACAGGAAAAGCGCTTGGGTTTTCTTTATATAATTTGCAAGAACGCGGAGAGTTATACATCGGAGCAAACACGGAAGTATATGAAGGTATGGTTATAGGAAACACTTCAAAGGGCGAAGAAATGACGGTTAACCCCACAAAAGGAAAGCATCTGACAAATATGCGCGCCTCCGGTTCTGATGAAAATATTATGCTCACGCCACCGAAGAAACTCTCCATTGAAATGGGGCTAGAAGTAATGACAGAGGATGAATATTTGGAAATTACGCCAAAGAGCGTTCGTTTGAGAAAGAAATATTTGACCGAACTGGAGCGTTCCAGAGCAAAAAGAAGCAAATAACTAATAAATGGGGGTAGGCATTTCTTTCATTCTTTCGATCTTGTATAATTCGGGGTCAATTGTTCTTGTAAAACAAGTTCTGCCCGTTTTATGCGCCCAATTTTGCTGGAATAAATCAAAAGAGCCCACATCCTGACCGGAAGTTTTGAAAATCGCGCACAGTTCAAAAGACAAAGGATTCAAAATGGTGTATTCATAAGGCAACTTAGATTCCGGATCCATGGGAACTACGAAACCGGAAATACTGTCCTCCAATTCGGCCAAATTCTGAGGAATTTTTTCCTTTTGAATCCAAAAATTAATAATCTGTCCCTGCAAGACCTGTAGGTCGCCTACTCTTTGTTCATCAAATCTTCTTTCCCGTTGTTCCGACGGAGTGCCAACAATGAAAAAACCGCCAATGATACCGGCCAGCACCACTACGGTAACCGTCCATGCGAGTATTTTGGGAGCCATAGATTTCTTCTCCCCGCGCCTTAATTCCCAAATATAATATCCGAAAACAGCAACTGCCACGAGAAGAACAATTAAGATTTTCAAAAAGAACCGCATTGTTAATTCACCGCCTAAAAAATTATAAACAAAAGTAATTAAAGAAATTAGGATAGTAATGGCGGAAACAAAAAGAGTGAAATAAAGAAGCCACTTTCTCAATTTTAATTCTCTCTTTGGGGGGCTACTGATAATTTCTCTGGCCAATAACCAAGCTGTAAGCAAATAAGCGGGGATCGCCACCGCAAGCACCGAGGTCGCCCACTGAATCGCGCTAGATATGCTCTCATAACGAAAACTAAGCGCGTCCGGAAAAAGCACGTTGATATACTGAACACACATAACAATAAAAGCGATGATGCTTATATAAAAAGTTAGGATATTAAAAAGATGCAGAAAAACATCTTTTGGTGTGCTTTTTATATTTATAATATTTTTGTTTTCCACATGATTGTATTATATAACAAAAATGAAACGCCACCAAACTATCCCCAGTCCCTACAAGTCAATTTGTTTTCACCGACAAATTTTGCGCCTTTTGGCTTCGGTTCGACGCACTCTATCCTCATCCATTCCGAAGTGATGGGCAACTTCATGCCAAACGGTATTTTTTACTATCTCCTCAACATCTTTTTCGTCACGCGCTTCTTCTTCAATCGGCTTTTTAAAAATAGTTATTTTGTCGGGCAAAACCCCGCTATAATTCCCGCCGCGTTCTACTTGTGGTATTCCTTCGTATAGACCGAAAAGTGTCCAATCCGGATGAATATTCAATTTCTTTTTCTGGTCTGGAGTCGGCTCGTCTTCCACAACAATTGCCACATTGCTTAATATCCGCAAAAACTTTTCCGGAATTGCCTCTACCCCATTCCCCACAATTTTCTCAAACCTTTCCCGCGTTAATTTCTTCATAAATCTCAAA
>JAHISW010000030.1 GCA_018817995.1 Patescibacteria group bacterium
ATTTCTCCATTTTCTTGCCGGCCAACTCCAAATCGGTAAATTTATCGCCATACGCCTCCACAATCAGCCGGGGAATTTGTTTTGATATTTCTTTAAGTTTCCCAATTTCGTCCAAAACATCTTTATCATTTTTTCGCTTTGCCGGAATTTTCAAAACAAAAATATCCGCCGACAACTTCGTCGTCTGTTGGTAAACCTCCAAATCTCTGAATGTTTTCACGGGTGATTTTACTCTAAAATTTCCGTAACTCATGTTTATAATTTTAAATTATTTCTTCTTTTTGCGTTTCTTGTAAACCACATGCAAGGGATAAAACTCGTAGTAATCATCTTCGTCAAACCACGCGCATTTGAAATTATACAATCGCAGTCCCGTCAATCGCGCCAAAGCCAAAGCATAAACAGTCAACTGCTCAATCGGCTTATACTTCTTGGCGCTCGGCTTGAAGTCCATAATATGAATCATTCCATTTCTCAACTGAATTATATCAATATGTCCCGTAATCGCGTCTTCTTCGCCTTTCAATTCCAGCGGCACATCAAAATTAAGCATCTCTCTGTAGTGGTCAACATCTTCTTTTCCCAGCAAAACGGGAACTTCCACCGCCAAAGTGGTTGAATCGCAAGAAAGCATAAAATTTTGCAATTCCTCATGTCTCCTTTTGTTATTCGCCACCGCTTGCATCACGAACTTGGCCATCTCGCACGCTAAATTTTCTTTTCTTGTAATCCTTACCTCGTCCAAATTAAATTTTCCCTTTCCATCCGAGGCTCTCAATTTGCTTTCAACAAAAATTTTGTGGGGACATTCGGCTATAATCAATTCCAAAAATTCTTTTATAGCTTTCAGCTTAAAATTCTTAAACTGCTCATTCAAAATGGCGTCTGTTTTCCATCTGTGATAACCGAAATTATAAATCTGCTGATGAAATAATTTATTCTCCGCGATCATCTCTCTTAAGTCAATCTCGCCTTTTTCAACCTTGCCAACCAAAAAATCTTTCATCCTCGCGAAGGGTGTAAAGCGCCGGTACTCTTTTACCCAGTTGTCTATTGTATTTGCGGTAACACTCAAGCCATAATCTCTCTTTATTTTTTCGGTTATCTCTTGTGATTTTAAAAATCTATTACTCCAAATTAAACTTTGGAGAATTATATAAACCGGATATGTTTTTCCGGAAGTTACAAGAGGGGTAAACTTTTTCTCGCAATGGTTGCAATAAAAGACTTGCACTTTTTCGTGTTTCTTTTCGCGAAAACCAAATTTCTTAAAATCCGTTCCTTTGCAAAAAGGACAAAGTTTGATTTGCTTTAATTCCGCAATTGGAATTTTAATTTTTTTCTTTGTTTTTTCGGCCATAAACTTAACACCCGGATTTTTAAGAAAAAAACACCCGAGTTTTGAAACGATAATTTCGCTTATCTTATGCCTAAAACCCAAAAAACGCAAGCGTTAACGCGTTTTTTGAGATAAATAGTAAATTTTAAGCCAAAATCCGCAATTTGGCTTTTCAAAACTCGGGAGGTGTAGAAGTGGCTGCTTGCCCCGCTTCAGGCGGGGTTTCCGGCGTCGTCGTCGCTAGAGGCTGAACCTCCAAAGGAGGTTCGATGTCAACGTTTGGAAGTCGGACTTCGATCATCCTCGTCGTCGTCGCCGTATTCCCCGCCTGGTCGGTAGCAACATAACTTATTGACCACTCTCTAGCTTCCGATGTATCAACCGTCGTCCCCGTCAAATTTCTTCCAAGATATTCATCGCCCAGCCAAACTTCATATCCCAAATTAATATCTACATTATCCGTAACCGTTACGCCCATGTCGTGGTATTCGCTGTTGACCAAAATCTCGGCGGGATTATTTCCCATCAGAGTCAGTGTCGGCGATTCGGTGTCTAAATTAGGGTCTAGTGTCTGGGGTATAGGGTTTAGGGTTTCTGAAGGCGCGTCTGTCCCAACATACTCCAAAATACTGCTTAATTGAGCCTTATTTATACACACATCATCAATACAAATTTCTTCACTGACGAATAAACTCTTCACTGCCAAAACTTTATCCCTCAACCAAGCAAGAATAGAATCAAATATTGAAGTTGATTCTTCTGCCAATGAGGATGTCCCGCCAATCTGTGCTTGTATATCTTCTATTTTAATATTCAGTTCCTTAATGGCATTGATGGCCACAAATGTGAGCGCGCTTGCGTCAAAAGAATAGAGTTCTGTGGTTGTGGCGTCTTCAGGATAAAGTTTGGCGTTGAATGTTCTGATTGTGTATGGGGCTATATTCATAATGTCCTGAGCGATAACACTTATGCCTTCAGCGCCTTCGGGGGTGCCTCCAAGCCCGTTCAATGTGTAATTAACAGGATTGATTTGTTTTATGATTGAAAGTCCGTCTGTGAAATCGCTTATATTTGTTTTTAGACGCGCGTCTGAAACAATTGCCCATGTGCCAGAGGTTGGTTTGCCCGCAGAATCGGTTGAAAGCTCTAATTGGTAATTCGGTCCCGTCGTGCCGATGCCGAC
>JAHISW010000031.1 GCA_018817995.1 Patescibacteria group bacterium
ACTTCCCGGATGTCTCCCCTCCAAAAGTCTTCGCCAACTCAATAGACTCATTAATCGCCACTTTTGGTGGCACTTCTTTGTTGTTGCCAAAAATAAGTTCGTACAGGCCTATTCTTAAAACATTTCTATCAATAATCGCGATTTGTTCAATGGGCCACTCCGGAGCGGTTTTTTCTATAACACTATCAAGTTTTCTTATTTCAGATAAAACACCTCTCACCAACTTCTCTACAAACTCGCCATCTTCCAGGCCTGGGGCAAACTCTCTTAAGTTTCTTTTCATTACATCGTCAACATCAAGCCCCTTGCGATTGTTAAAATCCCACTCAAACAAAACTTGCATCGCTATACTTCTCGATAAGTGCCTGTTAGCCACAATATGTTTAAAAAAACTTTTAAAAAATTTACTTCTTGGACAATTCTTCCGCATTCATTTCTTTTTGTCCTTTTTCTTGTTCCGCCAATTCTTTCTCCTTTAATTTCTTCTCCTTTTTGGTCAATTTCTTCAAAACATCAACAACCTGTCTTTCTTTGTAAAAACCACAGTTCCCGCAAACTACATGCGATGGCTTTGATTCGCCACATTTGTCGCAAGCAAACAAGACTACCTTTCTCAAGTAGTGCTGGGACCGTCTATTTCCCGTATGTGATTTAGTATGTCTCATCCGAACTGTCATAATAGTATGATAACATAAATTAGAATATTTTCAATCCCATGCAACTTATTAGAGCCAGGGGAGGGATTCGAACCCACGACCTATGGTTTACAAAACCATTGCTCTGCCAACTGAGCTACCCTGGCAAATCACACTCATCTTTGTATCCGTTGATTTTTTTCCAATAACCACGATTCTTCTCTCTTTTTATTGAGTGCTTCCCGCGCATCTCGTTTAAAAAGGCCTGATATTTTTTTTGGAGAGGCGTAGAACGCTTCTCAAGCCAAGAACAAAACATTCTAAATTTTTTGTGTAAAAAAAGCAAAAAAATGAACAAGCTACTAAAAAACTTTGAAATGCTCATTGAGATACCGGCAAAATCACCAAAGAAACTTCTGCAAGAAACCATCCCTTCAGCAAGTTTTTTGCTACTAATTTTTCTTATAAAAAAAAGGGGCGCTACAAACAAACAAACAATTCCCCCAAAGGACAAAAGGCACGATAGAATTAATGCTTTTAAAAAGCTTAAGTGCATAAATTAAATTATTACAGAGAGAAACGCTGGAAACGCATTATTTCTATGTTTTCACCAAATTTTTGGATAGATTCATTTATGTAATCGGAAACTTTAATATTTGGATTTTTTACATATTCTTCTTCCAGCAAAACGTCCTTGTCTTCCGGATCAGAAGCTGCTATGTGCATGGCAATATTATGCGCAAAATTTTTAAAATCGGGATTTTTTGCCACAAAATCAGTCTCGCTTCTAACTTCCACCAAAACCCCCACCTGCCCGTTGTTATGGATATATGACTCCACAATTCCAGATTTAGCCGACCTGCTAGACTTCTTATGAGCTACATCCGCCCCATTTTGACGCAACCATTCCATCGCCCTTCCTTCGTCACCATCAGAAAATTCAAGCGCTTTTTTGCACAACATTATCGACACTCCTGTTTGTTCCCTTAATTTTTTTATTTCATCTGCGGTGGTCATGTTATTTTTATTCCTTTTTTGTATGCGCTCACTATTTTGTCTAAAAAATATTTCACGCTTGAAGAGGAGGCATCGTTACCGGGTACAGGATACTCTACATCTTCGGGGTTGCAATCGCTACTCAAAATAGCAACAACGGGGATTCCAACCTTCTTGGCTTCTACTACCACAGCCTTTGATTTTTTCGGGTCAACGACAACTAGCGCTGACGGCAACTCAGATAAATCAAGAAAGCCGCCCAACTTTCTCTCTAGTCTTGTCAATTCTTTGTCTTTTCGACTAGACTCTTTCTTACTAAGACTGGAAAAATCGCCGGCCGCCTGTTGCTCGCAAAGTTTCTTAAAATAAGCCACACGTTTTTTTATTACATTAAAATTCGTTAACGTTCCTCCCAGCCATCTCTCAAGCACATAAGGCACACCCAATTCTCTGCCGGCCTTCTCAACCACGTCTTTTAATTCCGATTTTGTCGACACAAGCAAAATCAATTTCCCTTTTGCGCCCAAGTCAGTCAAAAACTCTTCTGCTTTTTTTAAGCAAGAGATTGTCTTTTCTAAATCAAAAATCTCAACACCATTCTTGAGGCCATAAAGAAAAGGCTTCATCTTCGGATGCCTCGATGACCTTGAATAACCAAAATGAATGCCGGCTCTATACATCGCCTCCAACTCTTCCAGGGAGTTGTCTTGATTTTTGTCTTCTATTCTGGTATCTATATTAGTATTGGTATCAGTATCCAACATACAAAGCATATTTTATACGATTAATTTAATTTACGCAAGACATTATGAAAAAGGAAATTCATCCCACATATTATCAAAACGCGACCATAAAATGCGCCTGTGGTAATAAAATTACCGTTGGGTCCACAAAAAAAGAAACGGATGTGGAAATTTGCGCCAACTGCCATCCCTTTTTTACCGGAAAAGAAAAATTAATTGATATTGAGGGGAGAGTGGAAAAATTCAAACAAAAAATGGAAAAATCCCAAAAAATAAAATCTAAACAAACGACAGAGAAATCCAAGGCCAAAAATAAGAAAACCCCTAAAAAATAAAAGTGGATAACCTTCATCAAAAACAACCCCAAGCTGTTATATTAGAAATTCGCGCGGGTGCCGGAGGAAAAGAGGCGGCTTTTTTTGCCGACAATCTTTATAATATGTACTCAAAATACGCGGAATCGCAAAATTGGAAATTCAAACTAATTGAACAATCCAAAGATGAACTAGGCGGAATAAGGGAAATATCGTTTGAAATACAAAATCCTAATGCATATGAAGAATTAAAATATGAAGCAGGCGTCCATCGCGTTCAAAGAATTCCCTCCACTGAAAAATCAGGCCGTATTCACACTTCCACGGCATCGGTAACTGTTCTGCCGATATATGAAGAAAAGGCTTTTGAAATAAAACAGGAAGACTTGGAAATAGCGTTTACCCACTCAGGAGGAAAGGGGGGGCAAAATGTGAACAAAGTTGAGACGGCTGTGCGAATCACGCACAAGCCAACCAGAATAGTGGTAAAAAGTGAAAGCGAAAGAAGCCAAATGAGAAACAGAGAAGAAGCGCTCAGAATATTAACGGCCAAACTCATACAACAACAAACACAGGAAAAAACATCTTCTCTAGGAGAATTAAGGAAAGGACAAATCGGGACACAAGACCGCTCGGAAAAAATAAGAACTTACAATTTTTTACAAGACAGAATAACGGACCATCGTTTCAAAAAATCTTGGCATAACATAGAAAAAATACTAAACGGGAACATGGAACCAATTTTTAAATATATCAGAAAATCCGAAGAGAAATCTAAATAATTCCTATCTCAGAAATAATATTATATAACCAACATTACGTATAATAACCAGTTATCGGAAATTTCAGCCACCTAAACGTTAAAAATTAATCAAGGTTTAATCTAATATGGCAAGCGAGAGGTATAAATTTATTTCGGCCGTTCA
>JAHISW010000032.1 GCA_018817995.1 Patescibacteria group bacterium
AAGGCAATAGAAAATGCTCCGGCTCAACTTTTTACATATAATAATCTTTACGAACTATACCGATATTCCGTGGGCGACATGGATAAAGCGGAGAAAATCTTGTTGCGGGGGATAGATGATAATCCGATGGACCCGTATTTGATGATTATACTTGGAATTTTTTATGAAGAAAAAGGAAAGATTTCTGATGCCTTGTTTTATTATAAAAAAGCGTTAGAATTTGACCCAGAGAATGAGGCGTTGAAAAAGGACATTGACAGATTGAAGTAACCCCGCCGAGCGGGGTAAAGGAGGTATGCAGAGTGAGAAAAAATTCTTATTGTAGCACTGTCTTTTTTGCAACAACAGAGGATGATTGTGGTTTTTTTGATTCAGATACATGGCCGGCGCGCAATATTTTAGAGGACCACAATTGGGAAAGATCAGACGGCATTTGTGAAATGATTGAAGTAAAAGATAGGGTAGTTTTTCATCTGGATGATCATTTGGGCCGTCTGATGAATTCAATGAAAGTATTGGATCTTAAAACGCCTATTAAAGATCTGAAAATATTTTTGAAAAATAAAATTTCTGAATTATTAAGGTTTTATGGGTGTTCCGGGTTGTCTAGGATAGATATAAGAGTAACCGGCGGGTATTCTGATGATTTTTTCCGTTCTTCTGGATTTCCCAATATTTTTATTAGAACAGCGCCGATTTTACAGAAAAGATTTGACAAGGGTCTCAAATTACTTTTATTGGATTACAAGAGAGACTACCCGGAAGCCAAAACAGTCAATTATGGGGTTGCCGTAAAACAGCTTCGCAGTAATCCGCAATTTGACAGTGTTTTATATGTCCCAAAAGGCGTCATTCTTGAGGCGGCTACCGCGAATTTTTTTATGGTTGATAAGAGAGGTATTATATGGACACCCAGGAACGATATTTTAAAAGGTGTTACTAGGGGGGTTGTTATCAACATGGCAAAAAAGATGAAATTTGAAGTAATGGAGGATTTAATCAGGGAAAGCGATTTAAATTTTGTAAAAGAAATATTTCTTACCTCCACTTTTACTTTTGTATGGCCTGTTACAAAAATTAGCGCTATGTTTAACGACAAAGATCTGGAGATCGGCCCTGTTACAATGAAACTGAGAGAGGCCTACCTAAAATACAGAAGGGAATATTATAAAGAAAATTTTATAGGCATAATTTAAATAATAAAAGCCATCGTTTACGCGATGGTTTTTTTCTTGACTAAAAATACGGGATATGTATACTATGTATATAGTCGCTGACGATGGGCAAAAAAATAAGACCTATTTAGACAAAAAATGTTTTTTAACGCGACTATTTTATTAGTCGTTTTTTTAGTGAAAAATAAACATGGCGATTACAAAAGAAAAAAAGGAAAAAATTTTAGAAGAATTAAAGGGGTTATTGAAAAAAGCCAAAGCTGTTGTTTTTGTTAATTTTCATGGATTGGGTGCTTCCCTTTCCCATGAATTAAGGAGGTTAATGACAAAAGAAGATGCGAAATATTTTGTTGCCAAGAAGACATTAATTAAAAAAGTTTTTGGCGAATTCGGTATTTCCGGGGAAATCCCCAACTTGGATGGAGAGGTGGCGTTGGTTTTTGAACAAGGGGAAGTAACGGCCCCTATTAAAATTCTTTCAAAGTTTGAGAAGGATACAAAAAAAGTTGGTTTGTTGGGGGGTGTTTTTGAGGGCTCTTTTGTGGGGAGAAATGTTATCATTCAGTTGTCTGAAATTCCAAGCAGAGAAGTTTTGTTGGGGCAGTTTTTAAATGTTATAAGCGCGCCGAGACAGCAATTGGTCGGAGTGTTGCAGGCGCCGGTAAGAGATTTTATTAGCGTATTAAGACAAATAAAGAATTAAAATTTATATGGCAGAAGAAAATAAAGTTGAGGTTCCGTCAAAATTTAAAGAAATTGTGGAACAGATAGAAAAAATGAGTGTTTTGGAATTGTCAGAATTGGTTAAGGTGTTCGAGAATAGGTTTGGTGTTTCGGCTCAGTCCATGGTTGTTGCGGCGCCGGCGCAAGCCGGGGGTGACGCTGGTGGTGGCGACGAGGGAGCGCTTAAAACTCTTGAATTAAAGAGCGCCGGTGATCAAAAGATTCAAGTTATCAAAGTAGTAAAAGACATTTTGGATCTTGGATTGAAAGAAGCCAAAGCTTTGGTTGACGAAGTTCCTAAAGTAATTAAAGAAGGGTTAAAACCGGAAGAGGCGGAAGAATTAAAGAAAAAATTTGAAGACGCCGGAGCAACAGTTGAAATTAAATAATTAACGAGGCCAGGCCTCCTCTGGAGGCCTGGCCTCGTAGTTAATATGTCTAGTATATTATCAAAACTTTTTGGCTCCAGTGACAGGGTCAAAATAGTGCGTCTTTTTCTTTTGAACTCCGAGGGAGTTTTTACTTCTGGTGTTGTTTCCATGAGAACTAAAACCGCGCCTGTTTCCGCAAGAAAAGAGTTAGGTTTATTGTCAGAAATTGGGTTTATTCACAGAAAGAGAAAAACCATAAGGCTGGAAACAAAGAGGAAAAAAATAATCGAGGGATGGCAATTGGACTCTTCTTTTCCTTTACTCTTACCCCTAAAGGAACTTGTTTTGGATACTACCCCGTTATCAAGAATTGATTTTTTGAGAAAATTATCAAAGACGGGGCATATAAAACTGGTTATTTTGTCTGGAATTTTCATTCAAAGGGATGATAGCAGGGTTGATATTTTGGTAGTGGGAAACAAAATTCAAAAAAATGTCTTAGAGAGATGTCTGAAAGAAGTTGAAGCCGAGGTTGGGAAGGACTTAGTTTATGCTGTTTTTGAAACCGATGATTTTATTTATCGTCTGAATATTTGCGACAAATTTATCCGAGATATCCTTGATTACCCGCACCAAAAAATATTGAACAAACTGGGCGTGTAAGGGCGCATGGCTCAATGGTAGAGCGTTGCCTTCACACGGCAGAGGTTGAAGGTCCGATTCCTTCTGCGCCCATGGTTTTGA
Organism: Patescibacteria group bacterium; assembly: GCA_018817995.1. Classification (GTDB taxonomy): domain Bacteria; phylum Patescibacteriota; class Minisyncoccia; order JAHISW01; family Tagabacteraceae; genus JAHISW01. The sequence continues at coordinate 3,014 of JAHISW010000032.1, forward strand.
GTTATCCACAGTTTTGTGAAAAACATACCTAAAGTGTGCTATTATTATAGTATAATAGTAGGTTAAAAATCCGCTTTTGCGGTGGTCGATCTTTGTAGTAATATTTTGAGATAAATTTATATTTTATGATAACACAAACATGGAGTGATGTTCTCGTTTCTTCTTTTCAATCGCTTTGGGAAGGAGTAATCGGGTTTCTTCCACAGTTAATTATAGCAATAATCGTTCTCATTGTTGGTTGGATTGTTGCCGTGACTCTTGGTAAATTGGTAGCTCAAGTTATTGGCTTCTTTAAGGTTGATAGGCTTTTGCAAAAAACAGGCATTGAGGAACCTTTGGCGCGTGGTGGTTTGCGCTTAAACGCAGGTCTTTTTATAGGAGGACTTGTTCGCTGGTTTTTTCTTGTAGTTTTCTTAGTTGCATCGCTTGATATCTTAGGACTGGACCAAGTAAACATGTTTTTGAGAGATATAGTGCTTCTATATTTGCCTAATGTAATTATTGCTGCGTTAATTCTTTTGGCAGCCGCTCTTTTGGGCGAAGGTTTGCAGAAATTAGTAGTTAGTTCTTCTAAGGCGGCCAGGTTAAGTTCCGCCAGTTTTCTTGGGGGTATATCCAAGTGGTCTGTTTGGTTTTTTGCTATTTTGGCGGCATTATATCAATTAGGTATTGCGGGGCCTTTTGTTCAGGCGCTGTTTACCGGTTTTGTTGCGATGTTGGCCATAGCGGGAGGCTTGGCTTTTGGAATTGGAGGTAAGGAAGCCGCGAGTAAATTCATAGAGAAACTACGACAGGATATTTCTGAGAAATAAAGTTCGCAGAATTTGACGACAGATATCGATATATAAACCAGTCTCGCGAAGCGGGGCTGGTTTTGGTTTAATGGATGGAAAAATTATGTTAAAATAGTAGGATAAAAATGTTAAATTATTAATAAGAATTGTATTCATTAATATGAGAAAAAAAACCAATTTGATTTTAACTACTGTAGGTCTATTTATAATATTATTAATAACCATTTTTCAATTTGAATCATTTTTTGAAAGTTTTATGCCATTTTCTTTTTTTATACCAATAATTCTTTTGGGTTTTATTTCATTTGGTATTTTAAATTATTTGAATTTAAAACGATGGCAGAAAATTTTATTCACAGTTGTTCTTACTCCGGTTTTGTTCTATGCATGGATATTTATTATGATTAGAATTCACGGTGCGGGTATGTAGTTATTGGTTTAGGTTCAAAAACTAAAAAATAAAACCAGTTTTTAGTTAGTGAAGCACTCGGGAGAAATCTCGGGTGTTTTTTGGTGTTGAGAGGTCGTTCCTTGAGGAGGAGCGAAGCGACGGGAAAGGTGCGACCTCGGTAGTTGAATTTATGAGTCTCGGTCTCGTAAGATTTGATTAACTATGGAAGTTCAACTTCCATAGTTGTGGGTGTTTTTTTGTGGTTTGTTTAGTCGTTTGATTTTGACTATATAACTACAAGCGGTCGCAGAAACTGTATAGTCTAATGGTGGACGTGTAATACTGGCTTTTTCGGATAGGGTGTGGTATAAAAAAAGCAGATTGCAATTTGAAAACAAAAAGGAGGAAGATTGCCATGAAAAAATTTCCTTTAATTTTGATTTTGTTAGTGGGTATTTGTTTGGCATTTGTGCCACGGGCGTCTACGATGGACGAAAAACCATTTTTTCTGTTGCAGAGCGAACCTAGTGGCTATAAATATCACTTAGAAATTACTTCTTTTGTTGAAAGAGAAAAAGATAAATCCAATATAAATAATTTTTTAAAAGAATTTGAACGAATGGCAGGGCAGCCCACTGAGATTAATTCAGAAAAAGATATTTACAAATATACTTATATGTTCAAGAATCTTGGAGAAACAAAATTAAAAATCAATTTCTCTGAATGGAAATTCGTTCATTCACCTCTTACTGATATTTTACAAGATTATTCATTTACGCTCTTTGCGAACGAAACCAAAGTAGTGACATTCTTAGCAAATGGCAAGCCGGCAGTTATTTCGTCTGCGATTAATCTGGGTTGGTGGGGAAAAAGTTTTTATGGAAAAAATGAAAAATGGAATTTTGCCGGGGTGGGTAGTTCATCTTTCTATATTCCTCCATGGAATGGAATGTATTTAGAAATTAAATGATTTTTTGCTAAAATCCAAATCAAAATACTCAGGCTTAATCTCCTGGGTGTTTTTTGTTTTGCTAATTTGCTTTTAAAAAGCAAAAGTGTTACAAAAGACATAAGATTGAGGTTTTTTGAAAAACAAAGGAAGGGGTTGAATAATGGTTGAGCTGTCGGTTTTTTGTCTAGCTGTTTTAGGAATAGTATTTTTGATTTACAAAAAAATATATTTAAAAATTGGTGGTTTGGTGACTTTTCTTTTAGGCGCTTCTATTGTGTATGATGGATATATAGGGCGACAGATGGGAGATGCGACAGGTCGTATTTTGTTGCTAGCTCCCTTGTTTGTTATTTTATCTTTGCCTTGGATAATTAATTTTATTATCGTGTTTATACAAAGAATAAAGAATAGAAGAAATATTAGTTTGTCGTTAAAATGGTTTATGTCTTTTTTGGGTTTTCTGTTGTTGGTTTTTAATCTGTGGTTTTTGTGGGAACTTTTTGATGCGCTTGTTCTTGGTTAGTTAATTTTTAAATGAGTGTTGAGTCGCTCTGGTAAACAGGGCGGCTTTTTGTTTAAGGGTGTTGACTTTTTGTTTTGGGACATTACAATAATAAGTACCTTAAATTATGCGAAAAAACACGATACTTATAAAAAGAAAGCGGCTATTTGATTAGCTTTTATTGGATGTGTACAATCCGCTTTCTGTTAGAGAGCGGTTTTTTTGTACTAAATTTAAGGAGAACTTTGATAATTGAAAATGTTTGTTTAATTTAAATTGTAAGCAATTTATATTTTAATTTTTGTTTCATTTATGCGCTTTTTGCATTTGCGTATAAGTGAGAGGGTAATAATAAGAGCGTATGGTGGATGCCTTGACTTGAAGAGGCGATGAAAGACGTGGCGTGGCTGCGATAAGCTTCGGTTAGGTGCCTAGCAACCTTTGATCCGGAGATTTCTGAATGGGGAAACCCAATTCGGTAAAGCCGAATTAGCCCTGTCGAATGATGGGGCGGCACACCTGGGGAAGTGAAACATCTCAGTACCCAGAGGAAAAGAAAACAATGTCCCGCTTGCGGGACGACATTCTCTTAGTAGCGGCGAGCGAAACGAGAACAGCCCAAACCAGTGCTTCGCACTGGAAATTCGAAATTCGAATATCGAAATTCGAAACAAATCTAAAATTTTAATTTTCTAAATTCTAAACATTTTGAATTTATAATTTTGGATTTAAATATTGTTTCGTACTTCGGATTTATGATTTCGTGCTTCCAATGCGTAGCATTGGGGTTGTAAGGTAGATACATTATCAGAGTGTTCCTAAGCTATAATATTTTTGTTTTATGGTTTGGGAACTATTCTGATACAGAGTTTATAAAATTACATTGTTTAGCAGAATAAGACTGGAAAGTCTGACCAAAGAAGGTAATAGTCCTGTATGCGAAAAGCTTTGTATACTCTGAGTGTTTATTCTTGAGTACCTCGACACATGCCTAGGTCGGGGGAATCCGGGAGAACTAACTCCTAAGGCTAAATACTCTTCAAGATCGATAGTGAACGAGTACCGTGAGGGAAAGGTGAAAAGTAGCCCGATGAGGGCGGTGAAATAGTACCTGAAACCATATGCTTACAAGGACTCGGAGTCCCGCTTCGCGGGATGACGGGGTGCCTATTGAAGAATGAGCCAACGAGTCCATTTGTATTGCGTTAATCTAAGCCGTTATGCGGCGGAGGTATAGGGAAACCGAGTCTGAATAGGGCGAATGTCCCGCCTTTGGCGGGACGCGCAGTGCGAATGGGACCCGAAGCCAGGTGAGCTTACCATGGCCAGGGTGAATCCCGCCGAAAGGCGGGAGGAGGCCCGAACCGGTTGGCCGTGCAAGACCATCGGATGAGCTGTGGTAAGAAGTGAAAAGCTAATCGAACCTGGTAATAGCTGGTTCTCTCCGAAATAGCTTTAGGGCTAGCGTCTTAGTTATTTTTTGGGGGTAGAGCTACTGGAAGGTGTGAATAGGGGGAAACCTCGTCACGCCTACCAAACTCCGAATACCAAAAATGTTTGCTAAGGCAGTTAGGCTATGGGGGCGAAGCTCCATTGGCCGAAAGGGAAACAGCCCAGACCTCAATCTAAGGTCCCTAAATCTTTGCTAAGTGCGCTTAAGGAGGTGTGATTTCTCTGACAGCGAGGAGGTTGGCTTAGAAGCAGCCTTCCTTTAAAGAGTGCGTAACAGCTTACTCGTTAAGAGATTGCGCGCCGCAAATAATCGGGGCTAAGCAAAGTACCGAAGGTGAGGATCCCGCCATAGGCGGGATGGTAGGAGAGCGTTCTCAACTGCTGTGAAGTTCACGCCGCGAGGCGGAATGGAGCGTTGAGAAGTGAAAATGTTGGCACAAGTAACCGCAATGCGGGTGAGATCCCCGCAGGCCGAAAGTCTAAGGTTTCCTTGGCAATGGTGATCATCCAAGGGTTAGTCGGGCCTAAGGTAATGGCGAAAGCCGTAGCCGATGGACATATGGTTAATATTCCATAACTTCCTCATTTTTCTAATGGAAGGACGGAGGAAACAAGTGAGAGCGCATTATTGGATTTGCGTTGTTTAGATTAAGAGGTGTTTCTTAGGTAAATCCGGGAAACTGATTTAATTCAAATTTCGTATCTGGACAAAATTCATTCCTTCGGGTTTGAAAATTTTCATGAAGAGCCTTCCAAGAAAAGTTTCTAGGGTTAAAAATGAGGAACCCGTACCAAAAACCAACACAGGTGGACAGGTCGAGAAGACCAAGGCCAACGAGTGATTGCTCCTCAAGGAACTCGGCAAAACAGCGACCGTAACTTTGGAATAAGGTCCGCCCCGCTTGGCGGGGCCGCAGCGAAAGATCCCTGGCGACTGTTTACTAAAAACACAGCTCCCTGCGAACTCGTAAGAGAATGTATAGGGGGTGACGCCTGACCAATGCAAGAAGGTTAAATAACGGTGGTGTTCCGCCTTTGGTGGAATGCTGGCTGTTATAAGCCCTTGTGAATGTCGGCCGTAACTATAACGGTCCTAAGGTAGCGAAATTCCTTGTCTGGTAAGTTCAGACGTGCACGAATGGCGTAACGACTGGGGAACTGTCTCGAGGAGTAGCTTGGTGAAAATGCAATACCGGTGAAGATGCCGGTTACCTGCAGCTAGACGAAAAGACCCCGGGAGCTTTACTGCAACTTGGTATTGGGTCTAGGTTCTAAATGCGTAGAATAGATGGGAGGCTTTGAAGTTTTGTTTTTGGACAGAATGGAGCCGTCAGTGAAATACCATCCTTTTAGAGTTTAGATTCTAATCTTTACGGCAAAAACGTAAGGGGACAGTATCTGGTGGGCAGTTTTGCTGGGGCAGCATCCTCCTAAAAAGTAATGGAGGAGTCTATTAAGGTTGGCTAGGCGCGTATGGAAATCGTGCTGATAGTGTAATGGCACAAGCCAGCTTAACTGCAAGACGTACATGTCAAGCAGATGCGAAAGCAGAGCATAGTGAACTGCTTGTGGGCTTTAGACGCCGCAAGCAATTAACGGATAAAAGTTACCCCGGGGATAACAGGCTAGTCGAGCCCGAGAGTCCATATCGACGGCTCGGTTCGGCACCTCGATGTCGGCTCGTCCTATCCTGGGGCTGGAGAAGGTCCCAAGGGTTTGGCTGTTCGCCAATTAAAAGGGTACGCGAGCTGGGTTCAGAACGTCGTGAGACAGTTCGGTCC
>JAHISW010000033.1 GCA_018817995.1 Patescibacteria group bacterium
ATATTAAACTGCCTCTCATTGGAAAACTTTGTTCTTGCCGTTTTTAGGCCAGACGCTATAAATTTCCTCCTCAGTTTTTCATTGCATAATAATTTCTCAATTTTTTGACTTAAGGCGCTTGAATCATTTGGCGGAATCAAAAATCCATTATAATTATCAGTAATTATTTCTGGAGTTCCTCCCACATTCGTGCCTATAACTGGTATCCCGCAAGCCATTGCTTCAATATAAACCTGTCCTAATGTTTCGCTTTCTGAAGCTAAAACAAAAAGGTCTGAACCAACATATACCAACGGCATTTCTTCAAGTTTAAATTTTTGATACACTACTTTTCCTTCAAGATTATGTAATTTGATATAACCTCTTAATTTTTCTTGAGCTTCGTGAAATTCCTCTCTAAGTCTTTTTGGGGCGGCGGCTATTGCTATTAATAATTTTATATCTTGATGCTTATAACTTAATTTAGAAAAAGCCTTGATAAGAGTGACAATTCCTTTTTCTTCTAAGCTTTCACTCTTTCCAGTAATAATACGAGAGGCGTGAAGGATAATTTTACAATTCTTTGATAATCCTAAGCGCTTTTTTAGCCATAAATTATCTAAAGTCGGATTAAAATCCTCTATATTAACACCCAAATATTTAGTGGTGAGTTTGCGAATATCCGTTCCTTTATTAAAACAATCGCCCGCAACACTTTTACTAACACAGATAATCTTTCTCCAAAAGAGAAAATTCATAATTGCTTCTTGAATGTCTTTTGAAGCATAAGAATGAATTCTCAAAACTAAAGGGATAGAGTTAGCAAGGCAGGCCATATTTAGAACAAAGCTGTAGGCTGGCGGCACTGTATGAAAATTCTGAGCGCTTACCATATCAATCTTTTCTTTATTCAAAAAGTCTACCAAAAAAGTAAAAAACTCTCTGGATTTTCCTTCAAGTTTCCTTTGAAACACCTCCTTTTCCCCAAACCTCTTTCTATAGGGAATGGTTAAAAAATCCTTACGATAGATAGCGACATTATCTATCTTTTCATAGCCCTCTCTCGCATTTTGTGGCAACAAAAAAATAACCTCATCAGATTTATTCTGGGCAAAATCAAGAAAATTTGAAATATATCGCTCAACGCCTCCTATGCTTATTTCTGGTGATTCCAAACTAATAATAAGTATTCTCATAATTACTTCATCAAAAAATCCACCTCTTGGTGATTTTTTGGACGATGTTTCTTTCTAATAAATCAGTGGAAGAAATGCCGAATTTTATTTTTGACAATCGCAATAATAACTAAAACCTCGCTGAGGTTTTTCTTTTTGATTTTTTTGTCTTTTTTCGGAACAATAATGGAGTAACGTTTTCATAAAAGGCAAGCGCTTTTTCTAATTCCTTTTCGGTCTCTTTTATTTTCTTACTCCAAATCATAGGATTTTTTTGAAGTACACTATGAACTGAGGCAAAATGTTTTTGAAAAGAAGTGAGCTTGTACTTAGTTAAACGAAGCAATCTTTTTTTCTCTTTTTCAGATAATTCCTTTTCTGTAAAAAACTCTAAAGGGAAACCTATCCCCTTCATAATTCTATGTATATTTGTATTCACTTCCCAATTATCAGCCTTTTTTCGTAATTTCTCTGCCCGCTTTTTAAGAGATCTAATATATAAAACGTTTTTTTTATGCTTTTTTTTATCCACTAATTTATTATACCAGTTTTTATCCATTGATTTATTATACCAGAAAATTCTCCTATTTGTAATTTTCCACATTTCCAAAATCATAAACTTTAACGCTGGAGCCGGCTTCAAGATAGGTGTCAAAGATTGTTTTGACAATTTCTGCCTTTTTTTTGTTAATGACAAGTTTTTTGTTTTTTCTTTCATAACCAAAAGGCGGTGTTCCGCCGTTCCACATTCCTTTTTTGGCACCCTCAAACATTTTATCTCTGGTTCTTTCTATACGGAAGCTAATTCAATTCAAATTGAATAAAAGTAAGCATTAAATTTCTCAATAATCTTTACTGGAATAGAGGTATCAAACTTTTATTGTTGTGGTAAAAATCTTTTGGAAAGCGAGTGAATCTATTAATTTTCTAAACTAAAATAATCTCTTATCAATTTTTCAATTCTTTATATCCTCAAATAATTCTTGTAAGGCAGGGCGATTAGTTTTTAGCTCTCATTATTTGTTTTATTATTTTCAACTTTTTTGACCCATTTTTGGATACAAAACAAGGGCGAGGTCG
>JAHISW010000034.1 GCA_018817995.1 Patescibacteria group bacterium
CACAAAGGCTTCCTTTTCCGCTTCCTTGGTCTCGGCAGCCTTTTGGGCAGCCTCGATTTCTTCGGGCGCTTTTTCCTTCTCGGCCAAAGCGTCCAAATCAATCGCCACAAACGGGTCAGCCTTGGCCAGCTCCTCTGCCTGTTTATCCTGCGCCTTTTTCAGTGCTCCTTGCAATGTATCTGCCATCTTTCAATCCTCCATAAAAAACCGTTTTCATTCATTACATACCCGCAAGGCGGATATTTGCCAAAAAACCTTAAAACAACCTCCTTTCATTCAAAAATCAAAGACCTCACTCTTTGAGCATAAGTATACATAAATAGCAAATATTGTCAAGGGGGTTTCAAAGCCGTTAAAATATGGTATAGTTTTTAGATGATGGCAGTAAAAAAAGACAACTTAATCCCCCGCCCTCCCATAGTTGCCGTAATGGGGCATATTGACCACGGAAAAACCACTCTTTTGGATTACATCCGCAAAACAAAAGTTACCGAAGGCGAAGCGGGAGGAATAACGCAACATGTCAGCGCTTATGAGATTGACGTCCAAGACAGAAAGATTACTTTCATTGATACCCCGGGGCATGAAGCATTTTCAAAGATAAGGGAACGCGGAGCGAAAATCGCCGACATCGCCATTTTGATTGTGGCCGCCGACGACAAGGTGAACACTCAAACACTGGAAGCATACGAGGCAATCAAAGAAGACGGCTTGCCTCTTGTCATAGCAATAAACAAAATTGATAAAGAAAACGCCAACCCGGAAAAAATAAAAAAAGATCTTTCTGAAAAAGGAATGTATATAGAAGGATGGGGCGGTAAAATACCGTGCGTCAATATTTCCGCCAAAACAGGAGAAGGAGTAAGCGAACTTTTGGAAACGGTTCTTCTAATGGCAGACATGGAGGAGTTAAAAACAAATCCGAAAGACAACGCTTCCGGCTTTGTCCTGGAATCACGAATTGACAAAAAAAGAGGAACCGAGGCTGTTTTACTTATACGAAACGGGAAACTCAGACAAGGGATGTTCATCGCGGTCAAAGATGCCATTTCCCCCATAAGAATTTTTGAAGATTTTACGGGCAAGCCAATAAAAGAAGCTGAAGCGCCATCTCCCATAATAGTAGTGGGTTTTAATAAATTGCCGGTTGTCGGCGAAAAATTTGAATCTTTTCTTTCAAAAAAAGAGATCCCGAATTCGCCTTCGGCGAACATCGGGACCGAACATACAGATTTAGAGAAAAAATCCGTTATTATTCCGCTAATTATAAAAGCGGACACGGCCGGTTCTTTTGAAGCAATTGAAAAACAATTCAAGAATATTCAAAGCGAAAGAGTCGCTCTCAACATATTGCGTTCCGGCATGGGCGATATAAACGAAGATGACATAAAACTTGCCTCCAGTGGAGAAAGAGCTCTTATTGTTGGCTTTAACATAAAATGCCCCCCCAATATCAAAACTATGTCGGAAAAATTTGGCACTGAAATAAAATTATTCAGCATAATATACGAGGCCGAGGATTGGTTGAGAGAAGAAATTAAAAAAAGAGAACCCGTTGAAATAAAAGAGGAAACAATTGGAAAAGCCAAAGTGTTAAAAATATTCCGAACGGAAAAAAGCAAGAAAATAATCGGCGGAGAGGTTATTTCCGGAAAAATCAAACTCAACAGACAGGTTAAAATAATGAGAAGGAATTTTCTCTTGGGTCTCGGTCAAATAACAGAACTACAAAAACAAAAAACAAAAGCGGATGAAGTGGGAGAAGGAGAACAATTCGGCGCCTTGATTCAAACAAAGACAGATGTATCCCCGCAAGACACTTTGGAAATTGTAGAAAAAATATCAGTTTAATAACGCAAGAATGACATTGCGAGAAGAAAAAATTAATTCTCTTTTAAAAAGAATCTTATCGGAATTTTTTGCAAGATTAACTTCTGGCGGATGTTTTGTAAACATAACGGAAATTGAAATTGCGAGAGACTTGAAATTTGCCAAAATATTCGTAAGCATTTATCCTGAAAAAGAAAGCTCCAGAATGCTAAAGATGTTAAAAAAGAAAGGAGGAGAAATGAGAAAATATGTCGGAACTAAAACAAGACTGAAGTTTATCCCATTCTTTGAGTTTCAAATAGATAAAGGTGAAAAAAACAGGCAAAGAATTGAGGAACTACTACTTAAAAAATAAAACACGGTCTGGTAGCTCTGGCTTCGCCAGATCTCGCGAAGCGAGACAAGTCTAAATAAAACCTATCATGAAATATTGTACATATGTTTTAAAGAGTTCAAAAAATAATTACATTTATATTGGAAGTACTCAAGATCTCGCAAATAGAATAAATCTGCACAATAATGGAAGAGTAAAATCAACTAAAGCATACGGACCTTGGATTATACTTGAATACAAAGAATTTAAATCAAGAAGCGAAGCCGTAATTTGTGAACGTTTCCTTAAGACACATCAACAAAAAGATATTTTGAAAATAAAACACGGTCTGGTAGCCAAGTAGCAAGGCAACGCTCTGCAAAAGCGTTACACGCGGGTGCAATTCCCGCCCAGACCTCCAAGTTGGTTGATAAACAAAAATTGTATTATGGGCAAGAAGGTCTGTCTGGCTATGCCAGATCTCGCGAAGCGAGACAATTCCCGCCCAGACCTCACTGCCGCGGTGGCGGAATTGGTTTACGCGCACGACTTAAAATCGTGTCCCTTATGGGATGTGGGTTCGAGTCCCACCCGCGGCACTTTACCCCGCTATGGCGGGGAAAGGTCGAGATTATATAAACAAAAAAATATTATGCTTTCACAATTTCCAATAAACCTTGAGAAAGTTTCAAAAGAAGATAAAGATAAAGAAATATTAAGAATAGGAATGATTGCCGAGCTGGACGCTGTCAGTTTATACGAACAGTTAGCGTCATCAACAAACAACGAGAACATTAAAAAGGTCATGCTTGATATCGCCAAAGAAGAAAAAACACATGTCGGCGAGTTTGAGGCCTTGCTTTTGAAACTGGATAAGGAACAAGAAAAAGAAAACGAAGAAGGGAAAAAAGAAGTTGAAAAACTAACAAGCTAGAACTTGGTGCTGGCGCCGGGGTGGCGGAATTGGCAGACGCGCGTGGTTTAGGACCACGTTCCTCACGGAGTGCAGGTTCAACTCCTGTCCCCGGCACAAGACACCACGCCATCCGACGTGGCACAAGCGGGATTAGTTTAGTGGCAAAATACGACCTTGCCAAGGTTGAGACACGAGTTCGATTCTCGTATCCCGCACAGAATACAACTTTTAGCGCTTC
>JAHISW010000035.1 GCA_018817995.1 Patescibacteria group bacterium
CCATTCTTGTCGCACAGCTTGGGATTCAAAAAGTCTTTCAATAGAATCCGTTACGATATTCCATTCGTTTTTATCAAAATTTCCATATCGTTTTTGTTTATAAAGCGTCGAACAATTTACTAGCAAACTGTATATGGCCCAGCTTAGTTCTTTATCATCAGGTTTCTCTCCCACGCCGTTCATGATGTAGTCTATGGTTTTTAAATCTATTTTGTTTGACATAGCCAAGCTACTTAGTTGCATATTATAAACAAACTGTCCTTTTATATTTTGTCTAATTAGATGTAAGTAAGTCCCAATTCCAAAAAGTAAAAGAACAATAATTACCAACAATCCTTTTGTCATAACAACCTCCTTTTTTTATTTTTTAAAAAGCTTATTCAGTAGTTTAGTATTTCTATATTTTTTGTCAAGACATTGTTATAATAAAAATAATGAAAATCTACAAAATCCCGGTTGGTTCCTTTCAGGCGAATTGTTATTTGGTCGCCGATGAGGCGACTTTAGACACAGTTATAATAGACCCTGGCGATGAGGCGGGGAAAATTATTGATGTTATAGAAGAAAACAATCTAAAACCAAAACAAATTATTCTTACACATACCCATTTTGACCACACTGGCGCAGTAGAGGAAATAAAAAATTGTTTCAATATTGATGTTCTAGCCCCATCTTACCAATCTTACCAAGGACGGTCCTTTGTAGATTGGTCCTTTGTAGATTTCAAGTCGTTGGGCAAACAGCCCAGCGATTTTTTTACCCACACCCAAGGCGGGCAAGTAATATAAAGTTCCCTCGGTCGTAGACCTACGGGCGAGACTGAACGCATCCAATTAGGGGAGCCATCTATTATATCTGTTGGATATCCGATACCCAACAGATGGGAATTGGGTGGATTTCAGGGGATTTTTATGGGAGAATGGAGGGCGGGAGGATTGAAGAAACAAAAGTTGTTTGAAAAAGGAGGAGAGAAATGTTTAAGAAACTTGAAGAAAATTATCGGTCAGAATGTTGCAACGCAAAAGTAAAAGCAAGAGGCATACCGGATTTTATAGGAAGCGATGAAATATGTACGATTAATTATGTTTGTTTAAAGTGCCGGAAGCCGTGCAAGGTAAAAAAGAAAAAAGTAAAAAATACAAAAAACGAGACGTAAGTCTTGTTTTTTTTGTTGCCAACTCATGTAGTTATGTAGCGGTTGTTTTGTGAGCGAGGTGTACTTTGTTTTCTATTTTACAAAATTACGTTATCCACAGTCAAGTTGTAAAAAATATTTTATTGTGTTATATTATCAATATGTCTACATTTATAAAAAATAAAAGAAAATTATTAGGTCTTTCTCAAGAAGCAGTAGCAAAAAGTTTAGGTTTGTCTCGCCCAACTTATAAAAAACTTGAAGAAGGTGAAAACAAACCAACAGAACAGCAAAAAAATATTTTGACTCGTATTTTTGATGTTTCAAAAGATGTTTTAGAAAAAGACTTGCGAGATGTAAGCAGGATTTCTAGTCGTGTTGAGATTCGCAAAATCCCAAAAGAAAACACAAAGAAATTTAAAGAAGTTTTACTTTATATTCTTGGGAAAGTTGGGAGCAGGCCCAATATAGGTCAGACAGTTTTGTATAAACTGCTTTACTTTATGGATTTTGATTATTATGAGAAATATGAAGAGCAGTTTGTTGGCGCAACATACATAAAAAATACTTTTGGGCCGACACCGATCTCTTTTGCAAAAATTATTAAACAAATGGAATCAGATGGACAACTTGTTGAAGTGAAAAGCAAATATTTTGACCGTGACCAAACTAAATACATTCCTGTCAAAGAGCCGGATGTGTCAAATTTAAGCGGTAGAGAACTAAAACATATTGAAGATGAAATTGAACGTCTTGCGCATTTAAGCGCGCGTCAATTGTCCGAGTTATCTCATAAAGATACTCCATGGCTAGTGGCAAAAGATAAAGAAGTAATAAATTATGAACATGTTTTTTATCGTCCGGAAGAAACATCTGTAGGAAAATATGAAGCGCTTTAAACGATTGCCGGAATTTGAGAAGGACTTAAAAAGATTATTAAAGAAATATAGAAGTCTTCAAGACGACTTGTCTGTATTTGAGCAAGTTATTGAAATTGCTCCGACTGGGATAGGTAAAAATTTTACTATCATTCATTATTCTGAAGAAATACAGGTAGTAAAAGCGCGCCTTGCGTGTAAAAGCTTGCAGGATAGGTCAATGAGAATTATTTATGCTTATCATAAAAATATAGTAACTTTTATGCATATTGAGCTTTATTTTAAAGGTGATAAAGAAAATGAAGACAGAGACAGGCTCGCTAAGTATCTAGAGAGTGGGTTATAGTTTATTTAGCGAACGAAGCAGAAACAAGAATTGAACAAAAATAAATTTATGGAATGGGTAGTTTTGTGCTTGCTCGCCCGTTAGAATTTTTGGAGATTTTTTGATATAATATAGCCATTATTATCACTAGATTATTTTTAACAATATAAATATGAAAACAAAAATACTGCCGTTAATTATTTTATCAATTTTGTTTACCGGGACAGTTTTTGCCCAAGAAGCTGACTTGCCAGACGCAGGCTTGCTTCCCGACAGCCCGTTTTACTTCTTGGAAAGAATTGCGGAAGCGA
>JAHISW010000036.1 GCA_018817995.1 Patescibacteria group bacterium
CTTTTCCTTTGCCCCATTTCGCCATTTTAATTGCCCCTGCCGCGCTCGCTCCTCCTAGTTGTTTTGCTATGATATAGGCGCCTATCAAAAGACCCGCCATCATTATAAATTGCCATAAGATGTCTATTGCTGGCTCGTTATCTGTTACTAAGGCTACAAAACTACTTTTTGTGTTCCATGTTTGGTCGGTAACATGATTGACGACGATGTATATGAGAAAAAGATATAAAGGCGCGACAAAAGACTGGTTAAAAAGAGTGCGCCACCATTTTGTGGCATAAGAGCTTCCTATCGCTGTTCCAATGAAGGCGAGGGGGGCGAATATTATAAGGAACATTAGCACAAGAGTCCTTGTCATAAATAAAAGAGCGCCCATAAAGAGAACGAAAATCATTACAAGCATAAGTCCCGTTCCAAAAAATGTTATTTGTATTATCTTCCATAGGACACTATTCTCTGCAGGCTTCACGCCACCAGAACCCAAAACTGTCCATTCGTTAGTTACCGGATCTTTTGCCAAAATTGTTTGCATTTTGAATCCTTTCATCATTGCCTTGCTAACATATTCCAGGCTACAGTCTTTGCCACCCATTTTGCATATAAATTCTGTGGCGACGACATTTGAGGCGTCAATGACCACTCTTGTTATCAGACCGGAAAAATTTATAAGAAGAGCGGCGAGAATAACACCCAAAAGAAGTTTTTTATATCCATACGATTGCAATTGAAGTATTGTCGCTATTCCTATGAAAATAAGAATAAAAATAAAAAATAGATTTGCCAAATCGCGACATAGACTCCACCCTGTTTTCACGATTCCTTCTTTGTAAAATTTCTGACTATTCTTCATAACAGAAAACTCAACACTGTAATCAAACAAGAGTCCTGTCCAACCTAACAACTTTGACGCTCCTGTCATCAATCCGTTTGTCGCTTCTGCGAGAACTTCAAGGAATATACTAGCTGCCTCAACTTCACGCGCGGGCAAAAGAAAAAGACAAAGAGAAATCAGAAGAAACACCGCCACATATTTTTCTTTTTTTCTGATTTTGTTCATATTAGTAAACACTACGGTCGCATATTTTTGATAATCCTGTGCAATTTTCTAACTCATCGTTGGCGTCTTCTTTGGCTTCCCCTGCCGTTGTTAATTCGGCGTCGGCTGTTCTTTGGTCGGTACTGTTGTGCGCCCTTGTTGTAAGGATGACATAATATTCATTGTAATAGTCATAAAGATCGTCGTAGCTTGATAGTTCTGCCACTCTTCTTTTTAAATCTTGCAAGTCGGTGATAATCTGTCCTGAACTAATTATTTCCTCACCCAATCCTGGTGGGATGTTCATCTTGCCAACTTCAGTATCAATGTAACTCATCCTTCCGTTTATATACGCACTGTCCACTTCCATTCGTCCTCCACTGGCTTCACAGATACCTATCAAAACGAGGTATGCTCCATAGCAAGCTTTAGCGGAGGAATATGTTGATGTTGCTGTTGGGTATGTATTTTGTGTATTTTCCTTTGTTTGTTTATAAATTGTTTCTGTTCCTATGAGAGTGTCTATATTTTTTATCAAAATAGCTTTTTCTGTTTCAGGTGGTTCTGGAGTCTCGCCGACATCCAATAATCCGCCACTTCCCATTATTCTGCGCACTAAATAAGAAGCGAGTTCTGCTAATATTTCTTGTATTTCGTCAGCGACACCTAGCTTGCTCAATTCCAAATTCGTGGCGGAGCTTAATACATCTTCTACATATTTGCCCGGTGTTTTTGTTTGCCAGTTTGTGCAATACACTTTTCCCGTGAAGTCATCGTATATCTTGTCTTCTTCGGCGCACACGTTAAAACCCAAAAAGCCAACATTCATCTTTGCTTCCGTATCAGCTTTAGCTTTTGCGTCCGCTATCCTTCTGTCTTGTTCGGCTGACATTTCAAGATAAAGTCCGTAGGGATTGTTTGTTGTTGACTGCCCTATACTTATCCAATCATCCCATGATGAATATCTAAAATCGCCTATCATTTTTCCAAACTTCTCCACATTGTTCATTGCATCGGTTAGTGTACATTCGGGGTATTTGTATTCAGTACTTCTTCTTAAACGAAGGGCGAGACCTATATCAGACCTCCACGGGCTACAAAGCGCCGAATAAACTGTGTCGCTTAGATATTCATGCATCATTATGCCGGTTGCGTTATCCGCAAAATCCGTCATAAAACCGCCAAGGTTTGTTATAAACCCCGGACCTCCCTCAAAATCATTTTGTATCCATTCAACAATATTTTGGGATATCCCATGTATGAGACCTCTTGCTATCATCCAAAATACTCCGTCGGCGACAAATTCTTTTCCATAAACGAATTCGTCCATGGTCCAGTTAAGTTCGGCATCATTGGTTGGAACAACGGCTTCAGTTTTTTGGGGTTGGACAAAAAACACCAAAGGAAAAAGAATCAGCATAATTCCAATTGATCCAAATATTTTGTTGTGTTTGCGGGAAGAAGACATATTGTTATTTATTTTCCTATGTTCCATATAAAGCGAAAATATCTCCACTTTCTCCTTTATTAAATATTATTTGTTTTCTTAAGAAATAGTTATTTATATTTACCAGGGATTTTTTTGCTTCCGAAGCATTTTGTTGGTAGTTATTTATTTCCAACATTCTTAGTATGGGGTCTGCGCCTGAATTCCGTATGTTTTGTATATTTTCAGATATTTTATCAAAAAAATTTAAGACATTCAGGTGCTCATTGGCTGTTTCCGAAGGGACTTTTATTTTTGACGCGTCCAGAGCGGTGTTTTTATACGCTAAAGATATTTTTTCTAAATTTTTTATTTCTTCGTCCTTAAGATTCCCATTTTTTAAAAATTCTTCTACAATTTTAACTTCACTTTGTTCTATTGAGTCAAAGTATTTTTTTATGATTGTCCCAAAACTATTTCCATAATTTTTTATTTCTTCTTGTGTGGCCCTCTCTATTTTTTGTATAGAGGTGGCATTATAATTATTTTCTTGTTTTGGTATTGATTCCAAAGATGAATACGCGGATAAAAGTATTTCTTCCTTGTCTTTTTTCATCAATAAATCTGTAATAATTTGTTTTCCAACAGTTGCTGTTAGTGCCTCTGGCTTTGTGTTTTCTTCTTCCTTTTTAAATATTTTTTCTGTTAAAACATCATCAGGCGCCTTGACGAGAGGGTCTCTGTTGTTTTTGATTTCTTCTCCGTCGGATGTCCCGTCTTCGTCTGTGTCATGGTTTTGAGGGTCTGTTTTCCATAGAACTTCTTCCCAGTCTTTTAGGCCATCGTTATCGCTGTCTTTCGTGTCGGTTTTCGCAAGCATGATTGATGAAGGAGTTTGAGTCTCCAGGTTCGCAACTGCATCCTTCTCTCTATTTGAGTAATTTGAAAACAACAAAAGAGCACCCATAAAGAGCAGAACTACCAAAAAAGAGAGGGGTCCCTTTTTATTCCTCATCCCGTTATTATAGCATTTTTGCGGATTTTTGGGGCATTGTTGTTTTGCCTGAATTGTGGATAACTTATTGAAGAAACTTTGGGGAATATCGTTTATACTTTACACATGATATCTATGCTCATGGGGAAGAATATAAAACTCGCGCTTGCTGTTTTTTCTGTCTTTGTCTTGGCCCTTCTTGTTTTTTTTCAGCAAGCGGGACAGAGTGAAGAAAAAGACAAAACGGACAAGACGGATACCGAAAACAGCTACTCTTTTACGCAAAGAGAAGAAGCAGGAGAACAGGAAAGAAAAGAGGAGAAAAGCAGTTTTATGAATTTGTTTGAATTGTTCAAAAAAGACTGCCAATACGCGCCTGACCCGGAAGACAATTCTGAAGAACAGGAAAGAGTATTTATTTCTCTTGAAGATTTGAAAAAAGGTTTCGTAGGAATGCCAAAAACAGAAGAGGATGCTGAAATAAAAATAGACGAACAAGAGAGTAAATTATCTGACGAGGAATACTTTACTTTATTTTATGGGGAACCTTATGCTGAATACGTGAACAGTTTGCAACAAATAATGTTGGAGGAGGGGTATTTAAATGAGGACGAAGTTGTTGATGTGAAAACAGAGCAGGACACATATCCAATTTTTACAAAATTTGTTGATTTTATGATATATGAAGGACATGTTGACGAAGAAATTAGGCAACTGGCCAGAAATGGAATAAAAGAATTAATTGAGTTGAATAAATTTGAGAGACCTTTTATGGAGAGAGAAATTATAGAGAGGGAAATTATGAATAAAATATCCGCCAAAAGTTTGCCCGATACATTTTTGGGCAAAATAATATACTTTTTTGTTTCCGCTGTGCAAGCCGTGGGGGAAGTTACCACACCTGATTGTTACAGGTCTTCTCCGCCGGGGCAGGGTTGTTTGAAGGAGATCGGTTTTAATGGTTGGGCGTATTGTTGCAATTGTGGCTGGAAACAAGAGGGGTATTACAGAAGATGGGTGGCTGATTGTTCCAAAGAAAATTGCGACCAAAGTGATGGGTGTCTTAATTCCGTTTGCCCAAGAGCCGCGGCTATTTGGGATGGGTTTACGTCTGCTGGAACTGGAATTTGCGGGTGCGCTTGTTCTGGGGGTTGATTAGTTTAGATGATTGTAAATTTTTTTCCAATCCTCCAGTGACAACTCCTGCGCGCGGGCTTTTGCGTTGATTCCGTATTTTTCCAGTATGTCCGGGCTAATATCCAAATTATTTTTCAGCATCTTTCTCTTTTGAGAAAATCCTTTTTTTATCATTTCAAAAAACTTCTCTTCTTCAATTCTGTGGGACATCGGATGTCCCACAAAAAAATCTTTTGAGATGTTGTCTATTTTTAGTATTACTGAATCCACTTTTGGCGGGGGAGAGAAACAGCCGGCTGGAACTTTTTTTATAATTTTGGGCCGTCCATATGCCTTCACGCTTATAGACAAAATGCTTTCCCTTTTATCTTTTGCAATTATTCTCTCCGCGACTTCTTTCTGAACCATAAGAACCATCAACGAAGGTTGTTTTTTGGCCGACAAAAATTTTTTTAAAATAGCGCCCGTTATGTAGTAGGGGATGTTAGCGACAAGTTTAAAATTTTTAATTTTCAATTTACAATTTTCAATCAAATTCCAATTTTCAATTTTCAATATATCATCATGAATCAGGTTTAAGTTTTTATTGTTTTTGAATTTTTCGCGCAGGAATTTAACAAGTTCAAAATCTTTTTCAACGGCGATTACTTTGCAACCCTGTTCAAGAAGGGCTTCCGTTAAGATGCCTTTACCAGGTCCTATTTCCAGAATGGTATCACTGCTCTCTATGTTGGCAGTGGCAATTATTTCGTCCACGACCCTTTTGCTTTTTAAAAAATGTTGTCCGAGTTTAATCATGTTACATGTCCAGATAGTTTGTTGTTGGCAGTTCTCTGCCTGAGTTGAGAAAATCTTCTCCGAACAGTTCTGGCGGAATTTCATTTATAAAACGGGAAGGCTTGTTAATCTGTCTGCTGCCGAAAAAACTTCTGCTACAAGAAAATGACAGAAAAAGTTTTTGTTTGGCTCTGGTAAGGGCGACGTAAAAAAGTCTTCTTTCCTCTTCGTTTTCCTCCGGCCCTCCGAATCTGGAAAAAGGAAAAAGTCCTTCCTCAAGTCCCGTTATGAAGGCGCAGGGAAATTCCAAACCTTTGGCTGCGTGTACCGTCATTAACCGCACCTTGCCTTTCTTTTCGTCGGCGTTTTTGTTGGTATCATAGTCTTGTTCTGTCATAAGGGCCGTGTCTTCAAGAAATTTTTCCGCTCCCACGGGCGGTTCGAATTTTTCGTATTTCAAACTCAACCCCAACAATTCTTTGAGATTGTCCAGGCGCATCATACCTTCTTCAGAGCCGTTATTCAGGTAGGTGTAATATCCGCTTTTTTTGATTATAAAATTGAGTGTTTTGGGAAGAGTCTCTTCGTGGGCAACTTTCTTGATGGTGTTTAGAAAGTCAAAAAATTGTTTCATTTTTATTTTTTTGTCCGCTGTGATTTTCTTGTCCGAAAAATGATTTTCTAGAGTTGTCTTCCCAAGCCCTCTCGGGGGTTCGTTGATTATTCTCTTGAGACTTAAGAGGTCGTTTGGATTTAGCGCCACCTTTAGGTAAGAAATAATATCTTTTACCTCTTTTCTTTCAAAAAATCTGGTTCCTATGATTTGGTAGGGGACTTCTTGTTCAAGAAAAGATTCTTCCAATACTCTTGACTGAAAATTGGCGCGGTAAAAAACGGCTATTTCAAACGGCTTTAACCCGCCAGAAATAAGGTTTTTTGAGGTAATGGCCACAAATTCGGCCTCTTCTTTTTCGTTGAGCGCGTCAAATAATGTTAGCTTTTCTCCTTGTTCAAGTTGCGAGAAAAGATTTTTTGGCTTGCGCATTTTGTTTTGGCCGATTACGGCATTCGCGGCTTCCAGTATTTTTTGCGTGGAACGATAGTTCTGTTCCAGCATGACTGTTTTAACATTGGGCCAGTCTTTTTCAAATCGCAAAATATTTCCAAAATCGGCTCCCCTGAAACGATAGATAGATTGGTCTTCGTCCCCCACGGCGCAAATGTTTTTGTGCTCTTTAGCTAATAATATTGAGAGCATATATTGGGCGCGGTTCGTATCTTGGTATTCGTCTATTAGAATATATTGC
Organism: Patescibacteria group bacterium; assembly: GCA_018817995.1. Taxonomy (GTDB): domain Bacteria; phylum Patescibacteriota; class Minisyncoccia; order JAHISW01; family Tagabacteraceae; genus JAHISW01. Next base: position 6,678 of record JAHISW010000036.1, read on the forward strand.
CATTTTTTTTGATATTTTTTTAAAATATCCGGTCTGTCTTGGAACAAAAAAACGGTTTTTGCAATGAGGTCGTCAAAGTCAACCGCTTTGTGTTCGGTTAATTTGCTTTCATATCCTTGCCAGATTGTGGCGACGGTTTGGGGAAAGAAATTTTGATCAGCTTTTTCGGTGTATTCTTCCAATTTTACCAAGTTTGATTTTTCGCGCGAAATAATATTTTGAATCTTTGACGGCTGAAACTGTTTTGGATTTATAGCCATTTCTTTTAAGCAGTTTTTTATTATTTTCAGAGAATCCTCTTTGTCCAAAATGGAAAAATTGTTCGGCAAATTTATTGCGTGGCCGTTTTGTCTAAGTATGCGGTTGCATGTTGAATGAAAAGTTCCAATCGCGGGGAGTCGAGGTTGAACCTCGGCGGTTTTACTATCGAGGTTCAACCTCAATAGTTGAGTTATTCTTTCCTTCATTTCGTTGGCGGCCTTGTTGGTAAAAGTTACCGCCAATATTTGCTCCGGCCTCACTCCTTCTTGTATTAAATAAGCGATTCTGTGCGTTATGACTTTTGTTTTTCCGGCGCCGGCCCCTGCCACTACCAACAGGGGTCCGTCTTTATGTAAGACAGCTTTTTTTTGCGGATCGTTCAGTTCTCTGAGTAGGTCCATCCCGTTGGAAATAGGAAATCAAAGATTTCCGTTAATTACCCTAATAATATCTAAACAATTACAACTCATAATAATATATCCTCAGTTAAAAATACACAGTTTGGATTTCTAACGGGGTCCATAGGATTAGACTAGTACAAAACTACCATGTGGACAACTTCGTTGACTTTTTATTGGTTTGGAGTAGCATAAAGCGTATCCTGTAAATCGAGTTTATTTGGATAAAATGGCTTAAAATAAGGATAAAAGAAAGGCTTATTATAGAAAAATTAAAAGCTCCTAGCGAAAATAATGGTAGCAAGCGTAAAAAGGTAGATTTTCTGAAAGTTGTTTGGAGCGCTAAAACATACATTGTTTTCACCCTTGTATTAGTGGGTGCTTTTGGTGTTTTTCCCCGTCTGACCAATGCGGGATTTTATTCTTTTTTGGGTAAAGCGTTTGGAATTGACTTCGCGGTTGAGAAGGAAGTTCAGGTGAATGTGGACCTGAATTCACAGACGGCGATATTATTGCAAGCCGTGCAAAATCCTAATCCGGTGGCAGGTTCCGGCGGAGGGGGGATTAGTATAGTTAACCAGAGCGCTCTTCTTCCTGACATTGGCCCCCTGGGTAGCATCGCCGATATCAACGATAGTGTTTCCAATTCCGATCGCATTAGTGTTTATGTGGTTCGCGAGGGAGATAATTTATCACAGATAGCTCAAATGTTTGGTGTTAGTGTTAACACTATTGTTTGGGCGAACGATATCAATAGGGGGGATCTTATTCAGACGGGACAGGTCCTCATTATTCTGCCTGTGACAGGCTTGCGTTATACGGTTCAAAAAGGAGATACCATAAGTTCTATCGCCAAGAAATACAAAGGAGACGAGGGGGAAATAATAAGATTCAACGATTTGTCTGTTAACATGAAATTATCTGCGGGGGATGAGATTATCATTCCTGATGGCGAGTCTCCATACACACCAGCGCCTGTTTATGCAAACACGACAATAAGAGGGACTAGTGGGCCTAGTTATGTTGGTTATTATTTAAGACCGATACAAGGCGGAGTAAAGTCCCAAGGCCTTCACGGATACAATGCTGTTGACCTGGCTTCTTATTGCGGGGCGCCTATACTTGCTTCAGCTTCAGGGGACGTTATAATTAGCCGTTCTTATGGTTGGAATGGAGGTTATGGAAATTACATTGTAATAAGCCATTCAAATGGAACCCAAACACTATACGCTCATACTAGCAAGAATATTGTTAGCAGTGGTTGGCATGTTGTGAAAGGGCAAGTGATTGGTTACATGGGAAGTACAGGAAAATCAACGGGGTGTCATGTTCATTTTGAAGTCCGCGGAGCTAAAAACCCCTTTTAGGGGTTTCGCCCGAGCACAGCTTTAGGGCCAAGAATCCGTTCTAGCTTGCCTGCCGATGAGGTAGGGGTTTAGGTGTTAGAGTTGCTACTGAATTAAATACTGAATTAAGTTTCAGTGTTTTTTGTTTGTGATACAGTTCACGCCGACCGTGCTAGTTATATCATATTAAAAAAGCTAAAAAGCTTGATTTTGGTGGAGGGAAATGGTAGAAAATAAAAGAAAAGGAAAA
>JAHISW010000037.1 GCA_018817995.1 Patescibacteria group bacterium
CGTAATCATATTTTTAATATAATCAGCATGTCCCGGACAATCAATATGAGCATAGTGTCTATTATTCGTCTCGTATTCGGAATGATGCAAGGCAATAGTAATACCCCTTGCCCTCTCCTCCGGAGCATTGTCAATATTATCAACAGACTCCATCTTGACTTTGTTCCCGGCCAAATTTAGACAATGCAAGATTGCCGCCGTTAAAGTAGTTTTACCGTGGTCAACATGACCCATTGTGCCAACATTAACGTGTGGCTTGTTTCTCTCAAATTTTTCTGTTGCCATATATTTTAGTTTACTTAATTTATAATTTAACCTTACTTGATAATAAAACAATGCTTCAAAAAAAGCAATATCCTATATGATACATAAACCACAAAAATGGTCAACCCCGCTGAGCGGGGCAAGTAGCTACAACAATTATTTGATCTTGGGAACTCCCAAATCTCTACAAATCTTATTTGCAAGAAAATCGTCAACTTCTCGATGGCGTGGAACAGTAGAAGTTTTATCGTTTTCTAAATTACAATAAACAGAGTGTTTCGCGCCTTCATAATATAGAAAGCATTTGTGTTCTTTAATGTGGTCTAAAAGTTTCTTTCGTTTCATGCTGGAACGGCAATCTGAATGATTTCTTTTTGTAATTGCGATTTGTGTCGCAATCCTAATCGTTTTTTAGAAATAGAACTATTAACTTTCAAAATCAGACCAAAAGCATCTCTAAGGTTTTCTTTAACTTCTTTTTTTGTTCTTCCTTGAGTATTAACTCCCGGAATTTCTTCAATCCATGCAATATAGCGGCCACCTCTTTTTTGATAAACTGCTGTAAATTCTCTTTTTAACATATGTCTAATTGTAATATATTATTCCTATTCCAGTCAAATCTACCTTGATTTTACCGGAATACGCTCCAACTATGGAAGTTCAACTTCCATAGTTGGTTGGGGAAAAAGAAAAAAGGGCTCGGTCAAACGACCCCTCCTTTCCCTTCTTGTTTTAGTTTTTGTCAATTTGACTTTCTGTAAATTCTGCTTTTAACTATACCTGATTACACCAATTTTGTCAAGCTCACAACGGCAAGTTTTCTAAATCTGCCTCAAAATCAAGAGAGTCATCAAAGGCATGCTCGCTAAATAAGATCTCTTCGTTGGTATCAGTTTGCTCGTCCATTTTATTTTTTTCCTTCCTTAATCAACTCCGCGATATTTTCGGGCACTTTTTCGTAGTGGTCAAATTCCATATTAAAACTGGCCCTTCCTTCGGTCAAAGAACGCAAGGTCGTAACATAACCAAACATATCAGAAAGAGGAACTTTGGCGCTAATAATTTTCAAATTCGCTCTATCTTCAATGCCCTCTATTTGGCCCCTTTTGGAATTCAAACTACCCGTAACATCTCCAAGAAATTTATCCGGCGCAATTACTTCAACTTTCATAATGGGTTCCAGTAATACAGCATTGGCGCTTTTGGCCGCTGCTTGCAATGCTATGGAACCGGCAATCTTGAAAGCGGATTCGGACGAGTCAACATCATGAAAAGACCCGTCGTAAAGTTCCACCGACAAATCAACCAAAGGAAACCCCGCAACAACGCCTTTTTCTGTCGCCTCCTTTACCCCTTTTTCCACCGCAGGAATATACTCTTGCGGAATAATGCCTCCTTTTATGGAATTGATAAATTCAAAACCCTCGCCACGTTCTTTTGGTTTAACTCTCAGCCAAACATGACCGTATTGACCTCGCCCGCCGGACTGGCGAACATATTTTCCTTCTCTCTGGGCCTCTCCCGTAATTGTCTCCTTGTAAGCGACTTGCGGTCTGCCAACACTGGCGTCAACATGAAACTCCCTTCTCATTCTCTCCACCAAAACTTCCAGATGAAGCTCCCCCATACCGGAAATAATCGTCTCCATGGTTTCTTGATCTGTTTTTATTTTGAAAGTAGGATCTTCTTCCGAAAGACGGTGAAGGGCCATACTCATTTTTTCCTGATCCGCTTTTGTTTTTGGTTCAATACGCATAGAAACAACAACCTCGGGAGATTCAATTCCTTCCAAAATAATAGGGGTATCTTCCGCGCACAAAGTATCGCCCGTTCTGGTATTTTTTAACCCAACTATCGCGCCAATGTCACCACTATATACTTCTTTTACCTCTTCACGGTCATTGGCGTGCATACGCAAAATACGGCCAATTCTTTCTTTTCTGCCCGTGCGAGCGTTCAAAACATAAGAACCGGATGTCAGTGTCCCGGAGTAAACTCTAAAATAAACCAACTGCCCGACAAAAGGGTCCGTCTGCAATTTAAACGCCAAAGCGCAAAAAGAATCGGAGTCACTGGGCGCCCTTGTTATTTCTTCATTGTTCTTTGGATTTACGCCCACAATTGCCGGCATGTCCAAAGGGCTGGGCAAGAAATCAATAACAGCATCAAGAACAAGTTGGACTCCCTTGTTTTTCAACGCGGAACCACAAAAAACGGGAACTAGTTTGTAAGCAATACAAGCTTTCCTCATCGCCTGTTTTAATTCATCAACAGAAACCTCCTGACCATCAAGATATTTCTCAAGCGAAACGTCATCTGACTCGCAAATTTTTTCCACCATAATAGAGCGCCATTTTTCAGCATCCCCCTTCAAATTGTCAGGGATATCTTCCTCTCTCACTTTTTCGCCCTTGTCCCCATCAAAATAAATGGCTTTCATTTTTAGTAAGTCAACAACGCCTTTCAATTCCGACTCAATGCCAATTGGAAAATTCATCACAACAGCATTTGGAGTTAATCTTTCTTTTATGGAATCAAAACTTCTCTCAAAACTGGCGCCCATCCTGTCCAGCTTATTTATAAAACACATTCTAGGAACATTATATTTGTCCGCCTGCCTCCAAACAGTTTCGGATTGTGGCTCAACGCCAGCAACGCCATCGAATACAACAACGGCTCCATCCAGCACCCGCAAAGAGCGTTCAACTTCAATAGTAAAATCAACATGCCCAGGGGTATCTATAATATTGAATCTGTGCTCGTTTTCTTTTGTCCCCCAAAAACACGTAGTCGCCGCCGAGGTTATTGTAATACCTCTTTCTTGCTCCTGCTCCATCCAATCCATGATAGCCTCCCCTTCATGAACTTCGCCTATCTTATGGGAAACGCCAGTATAAAAAAGCACCCGTTCGGTAACGGTTGTTTTACCCGCGTCAATATGGGCAATAATGCCTATATCTCTTGTTTTTTCTACCGGATATTCCCTCATAATTACCACGCGAAGTGCGCGAACGCCTTATTTGATTCCGCCATCTTGCGCATATTTTCTCTTTTCTTTATAGCGTCCCCTTCATTTTTGGATGCTAAAATTAATTCTTCGGCAAGTTTTTTATACATTGGCTTGCCTTTTTTTGATTTGGCCGCCCCTATAAGCCAGCGGATAGCCAAACTCATGCCTCTGTTTGAAGAAACTTCGCGAGGAACCTGGTAATTGGCCCCCCCAACTCGCCTTGAACGGACCTCCAAAAGAGGGGTCGTATTTCTCAGGGCTGTTTCAAAAATATCAAGCGCGTCTTTTTTTGTCTGTTTGCCCATTTCGTCAAGAGCGGAATAGACAATCTTTCGTGCGACGGATTTCTTGCCACCTTGCATTACATAATTGGAAAACATCTCCACATTTAAGGAGCCATATTTAGTATCCGGTTTTCTTATATTTTTTTTCTTTATTCTTCTTCTCATGCTACTTTTTCTTTTTTGGCTCCGTATTTGGAACGCTTTTGTTTTCTCCCTTCAACACCGGTGGTATCAAGCACGCCTCTGACAATATGATATCTAACGCCAGGCAAGTCTTTCACTCTGCCACCGCGCAAAAGAACAACCGAGTGCTCCTGTAGTGTGTGCCCCTCGCCGGGTATATAAGCGGTAACTTCCATTCCGTTGGCAAGCCGCACCCTGGCAATTTTACGCAAAGCGGAGTTGGGCTTTTTAGGCGTGGTTGTTTTCACGCTTAAACAAACGCCTCTCTTAAAAGGCGACGCGTAAAAAGTCGGTTTGTTTTTTTTGATATTGAAACCGCGCCTCAAAGCAACGGCCTTCGGTTTTCTAACCTGCCTTCTCCTTTTTCTTTTTACTAACTGATTAATCGTCGGCATGTTTTATATAAATAATACACTACAATTTTACAAAATAAAATGCAAGACTCGCAAAAAAGACGCCCATCATAAATGAGCGCCTGTTTCTTATTTAATTAAATTCAAAAGGAGGAAATTCCACATATGAAAATATCCGTCTCTAATTTTTTAGCATCTTCCTATGGGCATCATCAAGTAATTCCTTGAGATACATTTCTCGCGACTCCAAACTCTCTATCCTTCTTTCCATTTCTTCAACTTCCGGATAGAGAATATTGCGCTGGATTCTTTTGGCGATAACCAGAATTTCCTGTATTCTTATATCTGTTTCTCTTGCCACTTCATACCATTTTTTACCAGAGGCACTGTAAGACAAAAGAAAATTTTTAACACTGGGGAATTCATGGATGTACCTATAAAATTTTCCGTCATACCCTCTCAGTTCAAACACAAAAAAACCAGAACAAACGACGCGCGCAATAGAACAACGATCATGATCTCTATCTGTCCATTCACACAATGACTGGACAAACTGATCCATCTGAACTTCAAACTTCCATGTTTCCTTTCTCAACTTATTCAAATCAAGTTGAACTTCCTTCATTGCCTCTTCAAGAACAGAAACCCAAAAATCAAGCCATTTATCTTCTGTCTTGAAGCCAGCATCCCGCCATGGTTTTTGCCCGGAATATTTTCTCTCTTCCTCCATCTCTCTCCTCCTCTTCTCTTCGCGATTTTTCTTTGCAACTTGTCACGCCCAATGCGAGCATGTTCAAAGAACCACCCAAAGAGCCGTTTTGACAGTCAAGTTCTCAAAAAACTCGCCACCCATAAGATACCACAGAAAAAAACAATGTCCACCCCCAACTATCGAGGTTGAACCTCAATAGTTGTATTATAGAAACAATATGAAAAAACCAACATTTACAGAAGACAAAATATACCACGTATATAACCGTGGCACAGAAAAAAGAAAAATTTTTATGGAAGATAAAGACTACTTTCGTTTTATCCACGATTTGTTTGAATTTAACGATGAAAACGCCGTACTTAATTCTTGTTATTATTTCAACCCAAAAACAGCCAGTATTGAAAATCGATACTTAAAAAACCCAAAAGCCGACAGAAAACCAAGGAAACTATTGTTAGAGATACTCATTTTTGTTCTAATGCCTAATCATTTTCATCTATTACTAAAACAAAAACAAGAAAACGGAATAGTTAAGTTTATGCAAAAACTAGGGACGGGTTACACAATGTATTTTAATAAAAAACACGAAAGAGTTGGTGGATTATTTCAAGGCAGGTTTAAGGCTATTCTGGTAAACGAACATGCCCATTTCCTGCATCTCCCCTATTATATACACACAAACCCACTGACCAACTATCGAGGTTCAACCTCGATAGTTGGTCAGATGAAATTTTTGGAAAATTATAGGTGGAGTAGCTTCCCTGATTATATCGGGAAAAGGAACTTTCCATCTGTAACTCAAAGAGAATTTTTGTTAGATTTTTGTGACAGTGAAGAAAAGTATAAAAAAGAAACCAAAGACTGGTTGAAAGAGAAATCCAAAAACTTAGAGTTTCTGAAAGAAGTCTCATTAGAATAAACCGAAGAGTAACTATCGAGGTTCAACCTCGATAGTTAGAAAGACAAAAAATAAAAACGACCCTGCATCTCCGCGGGGTTAGGGAGTTGCCACCAGTTTTTCCGCTTCTTCCAGTTTTACGGACAAAATACGGGATATGCTATTGTTATCCATTGTAACTCCA
>JAHISW010000038.1 GCA_018817995.1 Patescibacteria group bacterium
AACCGACATACCGCCACTGGGACCCGAATCAAATAACAAATTGGCTAGGCCTGTTTCATAGACAATATCGGCTAGATTTGAAAGATGTATGGTATGAGCGGTTACCTCTTTTAAAGTCGCGTCATTCTGCACAGATATTTTCCCATGCCCCGCATAAATAAGCAGGTCTCCCAATACATTGTTGATAATTTCTATCGCTACTTCATCACCGCCATTCTCGGCGCTGTCATTCTGTGAAATCATCAAAACATACGAGCCACCTTCTCCCGAACCGTAAAATTCAACATTGTTTTTCAAAATAATCCTACCACTAGTCAATCTGTCCGCAGGATTATCGGCAATAATTGGAACACTTTTCCCCCCAACTGATGGGTCCACGCGCACAATCGCATTATTTTGAAAAGTTATATCACCCTCCACCCAAACAGGACCCGCAAAAGTAACCGTGGGGGACCCTTCAATTTCCAGATCGCAAGCAATTTTTACTGGTCCAAGCGTTATGTCAGATTTAACAACATAGGGACAAGGAGAAGTGATAACGGAGCTAGTGGCCGCGCTTTTCCATTCTTCAATAAGTTCGTCAGAAATTGGCAAATCAACGGACGACTTGTCCTCGCTGTCCGGATAAAGCTCGCCCCAAACGGTTGTATTGAAAATATTTTGATAATAAGCGTCTCCTTCAATTTCGGAATCGGAAATATTATGAGCGTAAACAGTCCCCGTCGCGTAAACACCCGAAACAGAACCGAAAGGACCGGCAGAAATAACATCTCCCCTAATTTCGTTATCGTTAGAAGCAGAGATTGGGCCGGCAGAATACGCATTGCCAGTCACCTGAGCAAGATTATCCATCATCATTCCCCCTTCACCTGACTGAACTCCATAGTGGAAAGATGCGCCATCGCCATTCGTCATGGTCACTTTTATTTTTCTCACGTTGTCGTTGACACTGGCAGTAGAAATTAATTCCACTTCCCCGGAAACATTCTCTGTGGTTGTCGTAGCAAAAGAATTATTAAGCGCAATAACTTCATTTGAAGAATAATTTTTCCCTTTTGTAATTCTAAAAACAATATCTTCAGTCGCCGCTTCAGCTAAAAAATAACTTTCTTTGGAACTGATGGCGCTAAGCGAAAATTTTACCCCACTCAAAATAGAAAAGGACATGCCCCCTATGACAGACACCGATATAAGCAAGAAGAAAATGACGGCCGTCATCAACGCCTGCCCTTCGCAATATATTGAACCTTTTGTTGTTTTGGGTTTTACGTATGACATATAATTAATATCCCCTCCTTAAAACAACCGTATTATAAAATTTTTTAACTTTTTCATAATTTCCGCTTTTTCCTTTAATTTCCAACTCAATTTTTACGGCGACAGAATGAAGATTGGTAGAAGTGGCGACCTCTCTAAAAATTAAACCGGACAACTCCAAATCACTAGACGTCAACGGCATGGCATCTTCCCCGGCTCTTTTAATTACCAGCACCGTACTTGAAGCGAAGAATTCAACTCCATCCAATATAAGATGCCCCGGATGGGAGCCGAACACACTGGCAACATCAATTAAACTCGCGCCCCTTATCTCTCTCGTCATTCTTTCCATCGCCAGTGAGGCAGAGCTATTGATATGTTTTGACAATTTATAATTATTAAACGTTCTAGACATGGCCAATATACCACCCACAACAGAAACAAAAAGCAAAGACAAAATGGCTAAATAAACCAATATCTCTACCAGCGTAAATCCGAAAATATTTAATTGTCTTGTTTTTTTAAAATTAATCATCAAAAATGTTTGTTATGTAACTATGAATGCGTTCCTTTGTTGTTCCCTTGCCGTCAAACCATGAAATAGCTACCGTAATCTTTCTGGTGTCGGTATCTAAATCTCCGCCTAAATCAACAATGTCATAATTACTATCCCTGTAAACATCATCCAAAATAAAAACCCTGTCAAAAACTCCATCAATATAATCGGCAGTTGATGTCGCCACCCATTTGTCTTCAAGAAAATCTAAATGATAGGATGTTCCTGCATCAAGTGTCTCAATGTTATTGAGCCATCCCGAATCTCTTAAAACCCTAACCGCCTCCATCCCTTCTTCCAATAAAAAAGCCGCTTGAGTCTTTTTAATTGATTGTTCGGCAAAACGTAAAGACATATTAAATACCGACATCAAGCTAAGCAAAGATGCGGATATAATGGCCGCGCCTACAACCACCTCCAACAATACGGAACCTTGTTTTTGCTTTTTCCCTATCACTTTATAAAAATTAAATTTCGATAACACCTGTTGATTTTATCTTAATATCTTTTGAAACAGATTGGTTTTTTTTGCTTCTTACAGAAATTGTCCCAAACTGATCCGTTTCGCCTGTAAGCTTCTGAAAAATAACATCCGACCCTCCCTCATTCAATAACACCGCGTAAATTTCAACACTATCCGGAAATAATGTCTCTTGATTATTTATGGCGCCTTCAATAAATACACCCCCCTCAAAAAGAACGATCTTGTCAGAACCGAAACGAACACCATATTGCAAAGACTTGCTCGAAGAAAGAGTTTTAACACGCGCTTCTTCAATTACGGTAATAATCTGTTCAACCGAACCATTCAGAGATTGTGTGTTTCGTAAATTGCTAAAAACACTCATTGCGATAACTGATAAAAATAAAAGAATAGCAATGCCCACAAGAACCTCCATTAAAGTAAAACCTCTATACTCATTTTTTTGAGATTTGATATTTAACATTTGAGATTTGAGATTTTTAAAGTCCTCCCATCATACTATACATCGGCTTTATCATGGACACGGCAAAAAAACCGACAGCAGCGCCTATGACAATCATAAGCACGGGCTCTATAATTGTCGCCATATTTTTAGTGGCCTCGGAAACTTCTTCCTCATAAAAAACAGCCACTCTCAAGAGCATGTCCGAAAGCTTGCCCGTCTCTTCCCCCACGGCAATCATCTCCCCAACAAGAGAAGGAAATATTCCACCCGCTTTTTGAAAAGCGACAGATATATTCTCTCCCCCCTGAATTTCTTTTTTTGCGTTTTGTAACACTTTTCTATAACTTGGATTCTGTAAAACATTCATTGTTGTATCTAGGGCATCCAAAATATCCACCCCCGAACTCAAAAGTGAAGAAAGTGTGCGAGTGGCGCGAGCTGAATTTATTTTTTGAATCAATGGCGCTATTACCGGAAGTTTTAATAACACTTTGCTAAAAATATCTTTAACTTTTTTATTGCGGAAGAGAAAAGACACGGCGACAATGAAAGACAAAGATACAAGCAAAATTAAAATAGAATTGGTGATTAGAGAATCGCTAAGCCAAATTATAACTTTAGTACTCATAGGCAATTCCACACCCAACTCCTGAAATGTGGAAATGAGAGTCGGCACGACATAGATTAACATCAATATGCCAATACCAACCATTGCCGTCACAATAATACTAGGATACACCATTGCTCCCTTAATTTTTCTTTTCAAAACAGCATCTTTTTCCATTTGAAAAGCCAGAAGTTTTAAGGATTCATGAAGTTTGCCGCTTTTCTCCCCCGCCTTTATCATCGCCACATACAAATCGGAAAAAATTCTCTTCTGCTCCGCGATACTATCACTAAAACTTTTGCCGTGCGTCAAACTTTCCACAACAGAAGTTATTGCTTTTTTGAACCTTTTGTCTTTTGCCTGTTTAATTAAAACTTCCAATGCCCGAGAGAGGGTCAGACCGGCGCTTATCATCACAGAAAGATTGCGAGTGAATATCATTTTTTCGGAAAGAGAAACTCTGCCGAAAGAAAAATTCGGCAAATTTAATTTTTTCTTCTTTCCCTCCTTTTCAAAATCAATCAAAATATACCCCTCCTGCCTTAGTTCTCTAGCTAAAGCAAATTCATCTTCCGCTTCACGGGTTTCTTTTATCTCCTCTCCGCCCATTTTTTTCGCTTTAAATTTAAATCGTGGCATTAATTATATTATACCATCTCGCTCCACTATTTTGTAACCCTCCAAAATAGAATCACAAATAAAGTCTTCCAAAAGACTTGTGTCCCCAGAATCTTGTGATTTATGAAGAGCGACAATATACTTGCGCCTTTCTTCTTGTTGAATAACGGCGGGCGCTATATTGTCTTTTAAAAACATTGCATTCATCAAAAGACGCCCTGCGCGACCATTTCCATCAGAAAAAGGATGTATTTGTTCAAACTCGCTATGAATGATAGCAATCTTTTTTACACCGTCTTTCTTTGGTTTATTAATTCTTCTAATTAAATTCTCCATCAAATCTGGCACTTTCAAATAATTAGCGGTGGGAATGTTCGCGCCTACAATACGAACAGGATGATTTCGATAGATACCAGCATCTTCTCTAATACTGTTCATTAAAATACTATGCAATTTCAAAACAAATTTCTCATCAACTCTGTTTTTTTTAGCAACATAAGAAAATGCATATTTCAAAGCTGTTTGGTGGTTTTTGGCTTCTAGCTGTTCTACCAGTTTTTTGTTTGGAAGTGAAATATCCCGAAACAACACATCTGCTGTTTCGTCTTTAGTTAAAGTGTTCCCCTCAATACTGTTACTGTTATAGGTTAAAGAAAGTTTAAACTCATCATAAATATCCGGACTAGACAAAATTTTTCTCAAAACATTTTTATGTTCTTTTTTCTTTTTTTCAATGATGTCTTTCTTCGCTTGTAAAACATCATCTGAAACAACCCCCAGCCCTGTATATTCTTTATACAAAACATCAATCTTTTCTTCTTTTCTTTTGTGAGGAATAGATTTATTGTTAATCCACCTATTTAATGTAACAAAAGAAACTTCTAACTTTTCCGCTAGTTTTTCTTGAGTCAGCCCTGATATTTTTTGAATTAATTGAAGTTTTTGATAAACTTTCATCCTGTCAGTTTATAAAACTTTATAAAGTTTGTCAATATCCCCAAACTTTATAAAGTTTTCGGTACTCTACTCCCTCGTCACTCTGAAAATTTCCTCCAAGCTTGTAAATCCTTGGACGGCTTTTATAATTCCATCCTCAAACATTGTGAGCATGCCTTCCTTTTTTGCTTGCTCCTCCAGCTGGCTGGAAGTCGCGCTTTTGATAATTAAATTTTTTATAGTTTCGGTCACGTTCAAAACTTCATGGATGCCAATTCTACTTTTGTAGCCATCCGGTGATTCTCCTTTTGGATTTGGTTTATAAAAAGAAATATCCTTCCACTCGTCGCTTGTTTTTATCACTTTTGACTTTCTTAAAATCCCAAGCATTCTTGTTAAATCAACCTCTTCTCCCAATTCGGCCAAATCGTCTTTTGTTAATTTATAAGACACCTTATCGGCGCATAAACGACGAACAAGTCTTTGGGCAATAATTACATTTATTGTTGAAGACATTAAAAAAGGTTCTACTTTCATGTCAAGCAAGCGAGGGATAGCTCCGGCGGCGGAATTTGTATGGAGGGTGGACAAAACAAGATGACCTGTCAAAGCGGCATTGACAGCAAGAGAGGCAGTTTCAATGTCGCGAATCTCCCCCACCATAATTATATCCGGGTCTTGGCGAACAAGAGAACGCAAACCGCTGGCAAAAGTAAAGCCTATGTCAGATTTAACTTGTGTCTGGTTTATTCTCGGCATTTGATACTCAATCGGGTCTTCTATTGTGCAAATATTAACCTCCGGCGTATTCAAAATATCCAAAACTGTATAGAGGGTAGTGGTCTTGCCACAGCCTGTCGGGCCTGTCGCCAAGATCATTCCATAAGGGCGCCTTATCGCGCTATGAACCAGCTCCAATTGTTCCCCGTGGAAACCTAGTCCCTCCAAAGTGAACCCCTTGGACGTTTCCGGTAAAAGACGCAGAACTGCTTTCTCCCCATCATAAATAGGCAAGATAGAAACGCGAAAAGAAACTTTTTCCTCCGGTGTTTCTATTTTAAAACGACCGTCTTGGGGCAATCTTTTTTCGTCCAACCTCAAATTTGAAAGAATTTTTATTCTCGCGATAACCGCATCAGAAATATCTTTAGGCAATTCCATGGCGTCGCGCAAAATTCCGTCTATTCTATACCTAACAAGAATCTCTTTCTCCATCGGTTCAATATGTATATCGCTCGCGCGCTGTATAATGGCATGACTTAAAAGGGTGTCAACGATTTTAATAATAGGGAGCTCTTCCGCCATTTTCTTTAAGTCTCCCCCATCTTTGCCTGCATCTTTTTCAATTACAGACCTGACAGTGGCGGATTCTCTTTTAATAATATCCCCGAATTCCGCTTTTAAGCTCTTGTGGTATTGAAGTAAAACATTCTTTATAGATTCCCTGGTTGTTAAACGTGGCAAAATTTTAAGATTGGACTTTTTTTTGATAAAATCAAGCATTCCGATGTCATCCGGATCCAACATGGCAACTTCCAAAATGTTGCCACTCTTTTTAAAAGCGACGATATTATTTGACTTGGCGATGGGAGCAGGAACACAAGAAAGAGTCTTAAAGTCAATTTTTTCTTTTTCCAAATTTACAAAAGGTATGCCTAAAATATAGGCTTGCAAGCGCCTCAAATCATCTTCGGAAATTTTTCCCTCTTTAATTAAGATCCCTTCAAAATCCTGTTTTTTCTCTTTGGCTTTTTCCTCCGCCTTCTCAATATCAGAAACGGTTACAAGGCCGGAATCCAACAAAAAATCCTTTAGACGTTTAGGTTCAATCTTCATAAATTAGTTTTTGACTGATTGCTCATTTAATATCTCACTTATTTTTGCCACTATCTCGTCAGGACGGTGGTTTGCCTTAACCAAATAAGCGCGAACGCCATAGGACATCGCTCTTTCTATATCATGCTTTTCTTCTAAATTGGTGGAAACCACAACGGGTATGTTCTTAAACTTTTCTTCAGATTTCAGATATTCCAGAACCTCAAAGCCGTCTTTTTTGGGCAAAATTAAATCAAGAAGTATCAAATCCGGATTTTCCTCTTCTATAATTTTTATGCCCAATTCACCGTCTGTCGCATTTAGCACATTATAGCCGTTCTCTTTCAGGCATGCAGACATTACTTTTTGAAGATGCTCATCGTCCTCAATAAAAAGAACCGTCTTTTTGTTTGTCATATTTTTTTATTTTTTACTGGTAATGTAAACCAAAACGTAGATCCCTTTCCTTCAATACTGGAGAAACCAACTTTGCCACCGGAAGATTCGATAGCAGTCTTTGCAATAAAAAGGCCCGCGCCAAGACCCTCGCTTTTTTGCCTTTTTGCTAAATTTCCGCGAAAAAATTTGATAAAAATTTGACCCTCATCTTCTTTTGGTATGCCAATTCCCTCATCGCTAATAGAAAACTTAACAACATCATCCACCTTTTCAAGAAGAACACCGGCCTTTCCGCCGTTGGGACTGTAACGGATGGCATTATCAAAAAAATGCGCGACAGCATGGTTAATTTTGGTCTCATCCGCAGAAACGAAAATCTCTCTCTCCGGCAAGGAAACTTCCATTTCCACACCAAAAAAAGCCGCCCTCTTTAAATATTTGTTCTTCACTTGTAAAACCAGCTTATTCAACGAAAACATGCTCTCTTGAAAAACCTCTATATCACTGTCAGCGCGATAAATTTCCAAGAGATCGTTTGTGAGCCCAATCATCCTTTCATTTTGCTCTTCAATATCCGAAAGAGATTGTTCCCTCTCTTCTTTGTTTAGACTCTCCCATTTGTTCATAAGAATATCTAACTGCCACTTGATAGATGACAAGGGATTCCTTAGTTGGTGCGACATGATATTAATAAATTCGGATTTTTCTTTTGATACGATCGCCATTTTTTCAAAAGAAATCAAAATAATATAACTAAGAATAAGGAAGACAACGGCAACCGCGCACACAATCAAAATGACAACCAATGGTTCGGTATAAACGCGAGAAACAAGATATGTCGCCAAAATAGAAACGCTTGTTACCCCGCCCATTATCGAAAAGATGAACGGAGGATACTCCCACAAACCAATTTTATATTCCCTGCAATACTTTTTGAAATTAAATGCGGACAGAAGTTTTAGTAATTTTGGTAAAATCATAATTTTATTATACCACTTTATATCTAATTATACTAAATTTTGATAGAATATAGAAATGCGCGCGTCCGCGTCAAAGACAATAAAACTCGGCCTCTCTATAATAAAGAAGCAGTTGCTGAATTATAGAAAGGAATTGGTAATTTTGGCCGTATTGGGAATTTTTTCCGCCGTGGGAAATGCTTTAACCCCATATTTTGGTGGCAAAATACTTGATTCTTTAATAAACCAATCCCCAAAGTTTTATCTTTTTCTCTTTGTGTGGATAGGAATAAGCCTAATAAGTTACACCATAAATTGGCGTAGTGGTATTAGAAGCGAATATCTGGCGGTAAGAGCAAGCGCCGACTACATAATACATGCCCTCTCCAGAATTATTGAAATGCCTATTTCTTTCCACAAGAGCCACAAGATTGGAGGTCTTCTTCATCGTGTCGCGAGAGCGTCCAGTTCACTGGAACCAATATTAAGCAGGGTGTTAATAAACCTGGCTCCGGAGTTTTTAAGTATAATCATCGCTGTAACCATCTGTTTTTTTGTCAACGCAAAATTGGGAGGTCTTTTGCTTTGCTCAATGGTTGTATATTTGTTTATTTTAATCAGAAAAACCCGTCCCTTGGTCGGACTGTCCATGAAAATGCACGATGCATATCAAAAAGCTTACGGGAACGCTTCCGATGCGATAAGTAATATCCAATCGGTCAAACAGGCAACATTGGAAAAATATGAACAAAGAAAACTTCACAAAGGATTCCAACTTTCGGCGGTCAGATACAGAAAACAACTCATTACCATTTGGACCAGCCTGTCCTTTTATCAGAGAATAATGGTCCTTTTCAGCCAGGCGGTTATTTTCTTTTTGTCCGTCGCCTTCGTTAAAAGCGGAGAAATTACTGTCGGCGAAGTAATCATGTTCTACAGTTACAGCTCCATGCTTTTTAACCCTTTTTTCGTTCTCGGCAATTTTTGGCAAACCATACAAAATGGCCTGACTGCGCTCATACAATCAGAAAAAATTCTTAGCGCTCCGGCTGAAAAATACACGCCTGAAAATTCTTTTATTTTGTCAGATATAAAAGGGCGCGTTACTTTTGAGAATTTGTCCTTTCATTATAAAAAGAACTACAAAATTTTGGAAAATATAGATATAAAAATTGAGCCGGGCAAAGTAGTAGCGCTTGTCGGAGAATCGGGTGTGGGCAAAAGCACTCTCGTTGATTTAATTTCCGGCTATTATTTTGCCTCGCAAGGAAAATTGTCAATTGACGAACACAATATCAAAAAAATAGATTTAAAATTTTTGAGAAGTAAAATAGGCGTCGTCCCCCAAGAAATACTTCTTTTTAACGACACAGTAAAAGAAAACATAAGATACGGAAAACTTTCGGCAACACAAGAAGAGATAGAAAAAGCGGCAAAATTCGCCTGCGCCGATGAATTTATTGAAAAATTTCCCCTGAAATACAAACAGGTCGTGGGAGAAAGAGGGGTAAAACTTTCGGCCGGACAAAAACAAAGAATTGCCATAGCGCGGGCCTTTTTGAAAAGTCCGAAAATATTGATACTGGACGAGCCGACATCGTCTTTGGACGCGCAATCAGAAAAGTTGATTCAAGAATCTCTTGAAAAACTTATGAAAAATAAAACTACTATAATTATAGCCCATCGGTTAAGCACGGTTAGAAAAGCTGACAAAATAATTGTTTTAGAAAAAGGTAAAATTGCGGAATGTGGCAAGCACGAAGAACTAATAAAAAAGCCGAACGGTATCTACCGCCGGCTTTACGAACTTCAAATTGGATTGCAATAAAACCAAAAAAGTAATAGATTAAATCCATGGACATATTCAAAAGAAAAGAAAGAGCCGAAGAAATGGCTTTTGTTGTGGAAAAAACGGAGGAGGAAACAGCTAAAATGGAAAACAGAGAAAAGACAATACAAGAAATGATAGAAAATGATCACCCCTTGGTCCAAGAAATAAAAGACCCGCATTGGATTCAAAATGCTGTTGAAAAATTCGGCAATATGGGTTCTCTAAAAAAGAACATAGGGCTTGCGTGCGAAAAAACCGCTGAAAAAACGGGTTTTGAACCAAAACTGGTCATGGAAATCCATGAAGAACTGCAAAAAATCAGAGAAAAAGAAAGAGAGGACCTAGAAAAAGAAATCTTAGAAAAAAGAAGGCGGGGGATGTAAAACCCTCGCCTTTTGTTTTTCACTGCCCCCACCTCCTTTTCATGGCTATAAACCAAACAAAATTTTAATTTTGTTGTCTATTTCTTTCTGCACATCGGGGCTTAACCCGCCAATTTCGCCCAAGATTGTCTTTTTGTCCAAAGTAGCTATCTTCCCTACCTTGACAACGGAATCTGTTTTTAATCCTGTTTGGGAAAAACCTTTATCATTTTTCTTTATCGCTAAGTCTGTTTTTTGCAATCCTTTCACTTTGAGAGAAGATATAAAAGAAACAACGGCGTCGTCTCCCTGCAAAAAATCAGAAACGACAACCGCCGGCCTTACCTTTGAACCTGACAGATCTGTAAAGGGAAAAGGAATTAAGACAATTTTCCCCTTTTTATACATAGCGTTTCTTTAGATCCTTCACGCTGTAAATATCCGGTTCTTCTTTTAAAAAATCAAAACTTGAAGAATTTGCGTTTATGTTTGTGATTTTATTCACTTTTTTATTTATATTTTCAGGATACTTGATAATAATAACTTCCGCTTTGTTTCTTCTGCCAACACCAAAAACACGGTTATTATACTTAACTTTGTTTATTACCTCGGAAATATTTTTTCTCATTGATGTTGTGCTGATAACTTGCATATTTGGAATTGTAGCATTTTGTACATTTTACGCAAGACTAACAAACTATCACACATACCATGCTATCACCCCAAATATGTGATATAGAGTTCCTGCGCCTGCCTGCCGGCAGGCAGGGTCGCAGATTTTATATACTTTTTCTCAAAAAATAAACTGCGAAATTTTTTATGTTGGGAATCTTACGGCAAGTTTTTTCCCATCTATATTTATTATTTCAGAAAAAGGATTAGCGCTTCCTCCCCTAGTCTTTTGGCCAATCAACAAATTTTAGAAGGTTATCCTTTTTTGACCAAATTAGAAGAAAGTCTTTTTAAGAAGAAGGTGGGGCAGTTGCTGGAAAGATTTGGCGCAAATAAAATTGGCGCATTTGAGACATTTGATAAGTTTTTTTGGGCATAAAAAATGTTTTAGTTTTTTTGTTTTTCAAAATATTTATTTCTTAAAAAGTTGGTGAATTCTTGCATTTCGCGCCTTCTGTCGGGCAATTTCTCACCAATCTTTTCTTTCTCTTTCTTTGTTGTTTTCTTCGTTTTCGGTTGCATTGCTCGTATTTTGAAATGGATTTTCTATGCTCATATTGTTTTAAAGTATATCAAAAAGTTTAGACCCTATCCAATTTTCTTAAGTATAGACAAAAATCAAAAAATTTGGTAGGGTTAGATTATTGATTTTATTAATTTACCCAAGCGGGTCTAACTACGCAAATCCGTTATAACTAAACAAGAAACCAAAATGAAAGATAGCGGTATGCTAAAAAACAAATATGAGTTTATTAACACTGCTGGGAGTGGTGATTGCTTCTGTTGCCATAGGCGCGGTTCTAGGATACTTTCTCCGTCATCTTATTGTATTACAACGCAAAAGCTCTATAGAGTTAAAGATAAAGCAACTCTTAATAGACGCCAAAGCTAAAGCCCAATCCACTCTTGAAGAGGCCTCAAAAAAATCAGAGATACTAATAGAAAAAGCCAAGGAGGAAGAACGCTCCACTATATCCCAAGCCAGAAAACTTGAGGAGCGTATTGCTCATAAAGAAGAACTTTTGGAAAAAAGACGTGTTGAGACTGAAAAAGATTCTAAAAAAATTGAAAACAAAACAGAAGAAATAAAAAGAATCCAAGAACAACTCAAGTTTTTGGATGAAAAGAAAAGGAAAGAATTGGAAAAAGTCGCCAATTTGTCAGAAAAAGAAGCGAGAGAAGAACTTTTTGAAGAAATTGAGAAAAAATACGAAAAAGATATTTTGCTAAGAATCAACAAAATGGAAACAAGGGGCTCTGAAGAAATAGAACGCAAAGCGCGAGAACTCCTTGTCAGTTCCATTCAAAGATTGGCTTCCTCCACGGCATCCGACATTACCACAACAACAGTAACTATAGCGTCCGATGACCTGAAGGGTAAAATTATCGGAAAAGAAGGACGAAATATTCGCGCTCTTGAAAGAGCGGCCGGCGTAGAAATTATCGTGGACGATACTCCCGGTTCTGTCGTTATATCCAGTTTTGACCCCCTTAGAAGACAAGTCGCAAAAATAGCGCTAGAGAACCTTATTCTTGACGGACGTATTCAACCCGCCCGTATTGAAGAAATGGTGGTAAAAGCCAAAACCGAAGTGGAAAAGATGGTAAAAAGTAAAGGCGAAACGGCGGCTTATGAAGTTGGAATATTTGACCTAGACCCACGCCTGCAAGTCCTTCTGGGAAGACTTTATTTCAGGGTAAGTTATGGACAAAGTGTATTGCAACACTCCGTTGAAACCGCCCACCTAGCCAGCATGATTGCATCAGAAATCGGCGCTGATGTTGCCGTTACAAAAAAAGCCGCCTTATTGCATGACATTGGCAAAGCGGTTGACCATGAAATACAAGGAACCCACGTAGAAATTGGAAGAAGGATTTTGCAAAAATTCAAAATGGAGGAGTCTGTCATTCATGCAATGGAATCTCATCACGAAGAATACCCGTACACAACCCTTGAGTCTGTTATCGTCCAAACAGCTGACGCTATCTCCGCCTCAAGACCAGGCGCGCGCAGAGATACCTTAGAAAGATACTTGAGAAGACTTGAAGAGCTGGAAAACATCTCAAATTCTTTTGAGGGTGTCGAAAAATCATACGCTATCCAAGCGGGACGAGAATTAAGGGTATTCGTCACGCCAGAAAAAGTTTCTGACTTGGAAGCAAAGAAAATAGCCCGAAATATTGCCAAGAAAATTGAAGAAGACATCAAATACCCGGGAGAAATAAAAGTTAATGTGATAAGAGAAAGTCGCGTGATTGAATACGCCCGATAATAACGGCCTACATTGGGGCTATTGCATATTTTGAGTTTGATATATAATTAGAGAGTACAAGCAATTAGGTCGAGTTTAATCAAACAAACACTTTACAAGTAATTCTTTAAGATATTATGAATTTAAACAAAGCTTCTTTGATTGAAGAAACCAGCAAAACTCTCGGCGGAAGCAAAACCGATGCCGAAAAAGTAGTCGTTGGTATTTTTGACAAAATAGTAGAAACACTCAAGAGTGGCTATGAAGTTTCAATAGCCGGTTTTGGTATCTTCTCGGTAAAGGACAGAGCTGCTCGTCAGGCGCGAAATCCTCGCACAGGAGAGTTGGTTCAGGTCGCGGCAACGAAAGTTGTTAAGTTTAGACCATCAAAAACCCTGAAAGAGACTGTCAAACCACATTAGTCATTCACCTTTCCGGAAAGGTGAACTAGCCAACCCCCTCCGATGTTCTTCGGAGGGGGTTTTCTATTGGACAAAAAGTTATCCACAGGTAGGCACTTGCGTTAATTTTTGTCCGATATAAAATAAGATCAGGTTCGGACATTGAGTAAATATAATACAAAGGAAAAGTTCTCGCCCAGTCCCCTTTTGTGGGAATGAAGTTACAAAAGAGTTCGTTTTTCGTTCTATTATATTTGGTTCAAAAGAACCTTAACAATTTGAAGAAAAGAAGCAAAAACCCCGGGTATAAATCCCCGGGGTAAATTTTTGTTATAAAATTAGTCCAATTTTCTTATATTAAACATAGCGGCTAAAATTTTCCATTTTTCAACGATCCTTGCTTTACTTTTGCAAACAGCGTCGTATCTCTTTTCCAATTCCCTTTTGCCAAAAACTTTAACTGGTTTCCAGCCGTAATTAACTTCATTGTCACTATGAGTCCAGGCGCCAAAACGAGAGCACCACTCTTCCAAAGCTGATTCGATTCCCTCTTTAGACCAATCGTTTGGAATCTTAAATATAGCCTTGTTGTCAGTCCCCCTGTTGCTCTTTATCCAAAATAAAACATGTCTAGGATTTTTTCTCTTTCTTCCCATTTCAACACCTCCCCTTCTCTTTTGAATTTATAGCAATTTTACACTCAAAAATCAAATTGTGCGCTCAAACTTGTATTCTGTACGAAGTAGTAGACGACGTTAGAACCTGTTTTCAGGCATTGCTTGGACGAAGTTTTGCGTTGGGTGCCTCCGGGGTACGTTCATAATGTTCATTGCTTAAAGTTTCTATTTCTTTATTAATCCTGCTTTTTTTAAAATTTCTGGAATTGTATGAGTGCTTTTAATGGGCTTTTTTAAAGCTTTTTTTGCTTCTTTCTTTGTTAGGAATCCAACAGTGACTTCTCTAGCTAACCTAGTGGTGTCTGGATGAAAATCTAGATTGTCATATAGTTGTTTTTCGGCCGCATGCGCCAAAAGGCAAGAAGCAGCATTAGATTGAACATTTTGGTAATAATTCCAGTTAATTTTTTTTAAGATTTTTTTGGTATTTTTAAGGTTTGATTGAATTAAGAATGGGAAATGAACAAGATAAACAGCAGACCTGTTTTTATAGGGTTTCAATTTTCTTAGGGCTGATATCTTAAATTTATTCTTTTTTGTGGTTTGTTTTAATGTTGTCCATTCATTAAGTCCTGTGGCAATCACACTCACTCCATGTCCAATAGCTTCAAAATAACGCGCGTGAATAATCAACTCTCTGCAAACCCAACAAGGTCTTATTACTCCACGATATTTATATCTTCCTTTTTTATAATCATTTATAAATTCTTGTTTGTTATTTTTTGTATACAGATCATTAAGTTTACTAAATCGTTTTAACATTTTTTGTGTTAAATATTTTTTTACAGGAATTATTTTGTAATCTACATCAAGTTTTTTGGCAACACTTTTTGCTCTTTTGTATATATAAGGATGAAAATAACCAGTATCAAATGTATAAGCGAGTGGAGTAAATCCCATTTGTTTGACTTGATAGAGGGTCGCTGAACTGTCTTTCCCCCCTGATAATGCCACCATTATGTCGTATTTTTTCTTGCCACTTCCTACAAATTTTTTAAAGAAATCTAATTCTTTGTCTAGTAATTTTTTGTCGTAATTTTTTAGATAAATCTCGCATGTGTTACAATATCCTTCTTGATTGAAGCTAATATATGGATTCTGGCTAGTGTTTATGCATTTTTTACACTCTTGAACCCTTTCTTTGGTTATAGTCTCTATGATTTTATTCACAATGAAAGAAGTACGTTGCTTTGATGTATTTAAAACCAAATCAGCTTCTTTTTCAATCTTATCGGTTGAATAAATTAACTTTTCTTTGTCTAGTTCTATTTGGGCTTCCTTTTTAGAGTATCTTCTCTTTTTTAAGAATCTTTCCATAACATCTTTTTTAGAGGCCTTGAGATAAACAATGAAATATCCACGTTTTTTAAAATATTTAGCATTATTAAGCCCCCTGAGGCCTGTAAAAACTAACCCGGAATCGGAAGATTTTTTTGCATATATCTTTTCTAAAGCCATAGAAATAAATTCAGGAGAATATTTTTTACTTAGCCGAGAAAATAATTTAACGGCTTCTTTTCTGTCAGCATCTTTTTTGTTGCTTTTTTCCCTAAGGATTTTTTTAACACCAGAAATTAAAGAATTTTGATTATCGGGTAATTTTTTATTCTTACAATAATCGAGAACTGGAAAAATAAAATCCGTAGAAGCTTCGATGATTTTATAAGCCTTAAGTTTTGATGTTAACTTCTTTGCAATTGTTGATTTTCCGGTAGTTGGTTCTCCGAAAATTACAATATTTCTATGATTCAT
>JAHISW010000039.1 GCA_018817995.1 Patescibacteria group bacterium
CTCCCGGTTTAAAGCGCAGATGAAAAGCGTTTGAGATTAAAATTTGAGAGCCTGTTTTTTCAACTTGTTCGTTGGTTAAAGTTTTAATTACCGCTTGGGTGGCGACAGGAACAAAGGCAGGCGTCTTTACTTCACCATGTGGAGTTTTCAGAACCCCCAACCGAGCGCGGCTTTTTTTTGACTTTTTTATAATTCTAAATTCAATCATAACCTAACTTACACTATATCTTGCCAAGGACGGTCCTTTGTAAGATTGTTTCTCAACGCCAGCCAATCATTAATAAACTTCTTAAAATCAACATTGTTTTTAAAATATTCAGGAAAAGGCTCTTTGTTTAAAATTAGATCACGACCACTCCCCTTAGAGTAGGAGGGGTAACTAGACCAAATATATGAATTCAAAAATTTTTTTATCTTATTAATATCATCTATCTTGCCTTCTTTCCATGAAGGACACACCAACTTAATCGGATTTAAATGTATGTAGGCGAACACATATTTCAGATATCTGTCCCTGTTTAACCACTGTGCCCCAAATCTCCCCTGAAACAACGTCCCCTTTCTCTCCTCCTTTTTGTTGAAATACATAGCATAAGCTGTGCCAAGTTTTTTCATGAAAGCAGTGATTCCACCTTCGTTTATTTCTTTAAGAAGCAAATGAAAATGATTAGGCATCAAACAATATGCACCAATCTCAACCAAAGGATTCCCTCTTTCAAATTCTTTCAAGTCTTCAAAGGACGGTCCTTTGTGGAAGTGGCTCCTGACATCTACGGGCTCTGAACTATTGCAAAGAAAAAGCAAAAGCAAAAAACGCTTATAATAACTTCTGTTAAGAAATATTTTTCTTTTTTCTACCCCCCTATTATAAATATGGTAATACTCCCCTGGAGCAAATGAAATTTTTCTTTTCATAACATACAGTATATCACAAAGGACGGTCCTTTGTAAGACAAGGAAAACTTGCTATTTTTTGTAATTTTTCCATAATATACCATAAGATACGAAAGTGAAAGTTTTTTGAAAACAATGGTTAGGTAAGGGAGGAAAAAATGATTATTGGCGTGCCGAAAGAGATAAAAGAAAACGAAAGCAGAGTTAGCTTAATTCCCGAATATATTCCAATCTTAAAGAGAAACGGGCATGAAATTCGCGTTGAAGAAGGCGCCGGTAGAGAAAGTGGTTTCAGTGACCATGATTATGAAAAAGTAGGCGCGATAGTTTCAAACAACAACAGCGTTGTTTGGAGCGCGGATTTAATAATAAAGGTAAAGGAACCCCAAGAAAGTGAATTTAAATATTTCAGGCCTGATTTGGTTCTTTTCACGTTTCTGCACCTGGCGGCTTTCCCGGTTCTCACAAAAGTTTTATTAAAAGAGAAGGTAACCGCCATTGATTACGCCACGGTTGAATTGCCGGGCGGAGTTTTGCCGATATTAAAACCTATGAGCGAAATAGCAGGAAAATTAGCTGTCCAAAAAGGGGCGCAATATCTGGAAAAAATTAATGGAGGAAAGGGGATTCTTTTGGACGGAGCGAATGTTTTAATATTGGGTGGCGGAAACGCGGGAAAAAGCGCGGCCGGAATTGCTTTGGGTATGGGAGCCAATGTGATTATCATGGAAAAAAATACCCAAAAACATAGTCATATAGAAACCGACCTGTTGCTTGAATATGACGCAATTGCCTACAACAAACTTGTTGTTATGGAAGCCGACGAAGAAAATCTAAAAAGGGTCGTAAGAAAGTTGGACCTGTTAATAGGCGCGACCCTTTTGGTTGGAGAGAGGGCTCCCAAAATTGTTACGGAAGAAATGGTTGAGACAATGGAAAAGGGGTCCGTAATCGTTGATATTTCCATTGACCAAGGCGGATGTATTCAACTGTCGCAACCAACGACACACAAAAATCCTGTTTTCAAAAAACACGGTGTTACATATTATTGTGTCTCAAATATGCCCGCCATTGTGCCAAGAACAGCAACGAAGGCATTATTGAAAGAAACATTTTCATACATACAATATTTGGCAGATTCGGGATTCAAAAAAGCCACCACAGAAGTTTCCGCCTTGGAAAAAGGAGTCAACACATGCGGAGGTGTTATTACACACAAGGGTTTAGCCAAAGCCTTTGGAGTAAAACATGTTCCCCTAAAAACATTTTTCAAATAAAAAATAATATAAAAAAACCATAAGTGCTCAGTACTTATGGTTTTTTATTTTTTAACTCGTCCGGAATTGGCAAGTTGCCGAATTTTTTGACATCGTCCATGGCTTTTAAATAGGCCTCGTAAGCGCTCCTGTCTTTTTTGCAACCGGACAAATACGCAACACCATGAGCAAGATTAATGGAACATTCGGGCAACCCAATTGTTTCCACCGCGCGAAATACTTCATTCGCCACAACAAGGGCCGTGGGCTGAGCATTTCCAATATCTTCACTGGCAAATATCACCATTCTTCTGGCAATAAATTTCGGGTCTTCCCCGGAATCTATCATCCGCGCTAAATAATAAAGGGCTGCGTCCGATTGGCTGGCGCGCATGCTTTTTATAAAAGCGCTTATAGTATTGTAATGTTCGTCGCCCTTTTTGTCGTAACGGAGAAACTTTGACTGCAAAGCATTCTTCATCGTATCCACCGTAATTTTTTTGTATAACTGATTTGTATTTTCAAGCATGGTTATGGCTTGTCTGGCATCTCCGTTCGCCATTGAAACAAGCCATTCTTTTGAATCATCATCCATATCAAAATTTGTTCTGGAAATAATTTTCAACATTTCATCTCTGGATAATTCATTCAAAACAAAAACACGGCAACGGGAAAGAAGCGCTGGGATAATCTCAAAACCTGGATTTTCCGTCGTCGCGCCAATTAAGGTAATTCTTCCGCCCTCAACAAAAGGAAGTAAAAAATCTTGTTGCGCTTTGTTAAAACGATGAATCTCATCAAGGAATAATACTTTCAAGTCGCTCTCTTTTTCTTCAGTATCAATAATTTTCCTGATATCGGATTTTCCGGCAGAAACAGCGGAAAGTTCATAAATACTCGCGTTTAGACTATCTGCATATATTCTTGCTAGTGTGGTTTTCCCGACACCGGGAGGCCCCCACAAGATAAAAGAAAACAAATGTTTATTTTTTATGGCAATACTCAAGGGTTTGTTTTCTCCCACCAAATGTTCCTGCCCAAAAAACTCTTTCAGTGTCTTGGGTCTGATTTTTGAAGCCAAGGGTTCCATATTTTTAATATAGCACCAATGTTCTCTATAACAAAAACCCCCGATCGAGACGAGCTCAACCAAGGGTTTTTTATTTTCTTATTCTTTTTCCTTTTTTCTTGGCGTCAACGCCACTTTAAGATATGTAGTCCCACCAAATATGACAGTTATCCCTCCGACGGCTTCTACTACGTGGTGTGAAATAGAAGAACCTGACACAAAATGGCAAATTCCTATGACTACAATATACGCCCAAGAGGCATAGACAAAATACTGCCCGGGCCTTTGTATAATTTCGTTTTCACCAGAATGTTTCAGTTTGGCATTCGCCACAGCGTATGTGGCAATAATACCCAAAAGTATCTCTGTCAAAAATGTTGGCATAATACCAATTCCAAAAAACTCTAAGGTCAAAAGGGTAAATAAAATTACAAATATGGCGCAAGCAATATAGTAAAGTTCCCTCACTCTTTTTTTCGCATCGCCGTTCTCCGTGCCGTTTTCCATTTTCAAATACCTCCTTCTCTTTTTTTTTCAACTATACCAGAAAACACAAAGATTGACAAGGGCCACTTCATACATTATACTTTTTGTAGATTTACCTTGAAAAATAATCCCACCGAGCAGGGCAGAAGGAGGCAGTACTGATGTTTGATTCATTGCTTGTAACGAACGGCATAAAAAAAATGCCACCAATGTATTTTGGGAAACCCAATCCAAAATTACTCTGGAAATGGATATTTAAATTGTATCTTGAAAAGTATAATTTTTTACTGAAAGATCCTCTTGATATTCTAAATTTTGTTTCCCTTCATGTTAAATACGAAAGCGACACGAATGTTCACGGAGTTGGTGAATATTGGCCACAAAACGCTGAGGATACAGAAAGGTGGCTTTTTGAAGAGAGGGC
>JAHISW010000040.1 GCA_018817995.1 Patescibacteria group bacterium
TATGGGCCTTTTCTCTTGCTCGCGCGGTTTTTTTTACATATAATCTAGTTGATGACAAAGAAGAAAAAGAAAAAGGAAGTAACCTCGTTTTCGCGTCATATTGCGACTGCTCTTTTGGTGATGGTTCTTTTGATTGGAGGATATTCTCTTTTGGCTGAGCAATCCGGCTCCCAAAAAGAAGAAATTTCTTTGTCCGCTCTGGCGGGGGAAATAGAAAACGAAAATATTTCAAAAATACTTGTCAAGGGAGATACCCTTGAAATTTCTTTTAAAGACGGAACCGAAAAAATTTCAAAGAAAGAATCTGAATCAGCTTTGACGCAGACATTTTTTAATTATGGAGTTTCGCAGAAAAAACTTTCTTTAGTTGATGTGGAAATTGAAAATCCATCCGGTTTCGCTTATTGGTTGGGAAACATTTTGCCATTTCTTCTACCCTTCCTTTTTATCCTTCTGTTTTTTTGGTTTATTGCCAGACAGGCAAAAAGTAGCGCTTTGCAGGCTTTTAGTTTTGGACAGTCTAAGGCAAAAATAATTGGCCCGAACGATAAAAAAGAAAAAATAACATTCAAAGATGTTGCTGGAGTTGAAGAGGCCAAGGAAGAACTTAAGGAAATTGTTGATTTTCTAAAAAGTCCGCAAAAATTTTTAGATATTGGTGCGAGTATTCCCAAGGGGGTTTTGCTTATGGGCGCGCCCGGAACTGGGAAAACTTTATTGGCCAGAGCCGTCGCCGGCGAGGCGGGAGTCCCCTTTTTCCATATATCCGGTTCGGAATTTGTTGAAATGTTTGTTGGTGTCGGGGCAAGCCGAGTCCGTGATTTGTTCAAGGCGGCGAAGAAGGCCGCGCCGGCGATAATTTTTGTTGACGAGATAGATGCCGTTGGTAGACACAGGGGCACCGGTTTGGGTGGAGGGCATGACGAAAGAGAACAGACGTTAAACCAGATTTTAGTTGAGCTGGACGGTTTTGAACCGCATGAAAAAGTTATTGTGATGGCGGCTACAAACAGACCAGATGTTTTGGACCCCGCCTTGTTAAGGCCGGGTAGGTTTGACAGGCGCGTTATTTTGGATTTGCCAGACATAAAAGACCGAGAGGAGATTTTGAAAATTCATGCTCGCAAGAAGCCCTTGTCCGAAGATATCAACTTAAAACATATTGCCGAAAGGACACCCGGTTTTTCTGGCGCTGATTTGCAAAATCTTATGAACGAGGGCGCTATTTTGGCGGCGCGAAATAAACGTAAAGAAATAGAACAAGATGACGTTGTCCGTTCTATTGAAAAAGTTATGATGGGGCCGGAAAGAAAAAGTCACATACTCAACGAAGAAGAAAAAAAGATAGCTTCTTATCATGAGGCGGGGCATGCCTTAGCTACGGCTGCTTTACCGAATGCCGACCCCGTTCACAAGGTTTCCATTATTGCTAGAGGAAGGGCAGCAGGTTACACTTTAAAATTGCCGATTCAGGAAAAACATTTATACGCGAAGTCGCATTTTCTAGATGAACTGGTTATAGCGATGGGCGGATACGCATCGGAAAAAATTGTTTTTGGCGAAATGACGACCGGCGCGGAAAATGATTTGAAACAAGCAACCAGTATTGCTCGCGCTTTAGTCACAAGATATGGAATGTCTGAAAAAATTGGGCCAGTTTCGTTAGACGAACAAAACGAAATGGTTTTTCTTGGCAAAGAATTGGGGATGAATAAGGATTATTCGGAGGAGGTTGCCGCGCTTGTTGACAAAGAAGTCAGCAGGTTTTTGGGGGAGGCGTATGACCGTTCCAAAAATATTTTAGAAAAACACCGTGACGCGCTTGACGCCATTGCTGAAAAATTGATGAAGCAGGAAAGCATAGAGAGAGTTGAATTTGAAGAAATGATGGCTAAATTTAACATAGTAAAAAAGCGTGCGTAGCTCAATTGGCAGAGCACAGAGCTTATACCTCTGCGGTTCCAGGTTCAAGTCCTGGCGCACGCATAGAGTTTGAACTTTGACAATTTTTCATCAACGGCACACAAGGAGAGCAAAAAATGTCCAGAAAACTTCTTGAAGACATAATTCATTTGCCAATCTTTCTTCTTGAGCAAACGATTTTTCCTTTTCAAAGAGAAATTACTTTTCCCCTTACGCCGGATATGCGGCTTTTTTTGGAAGAAAGCAAAAAGAAAAGAGGGCTTGTTGGAATTTTGGTTTCGGATCCTGTCGAAAAAGGCGTTTTTTATGAGGGTGATATCGGGGTTACGGCGGTTACCGAAGAAAAGGAAAACGAAGTTGTTTTTAAACTTGGTGGCCGATTCAGAGTCGTTGGCTTCTCCGAAAAAGACAAAATTGTTATCGTAAAAGCCAAACTGATTGAAGAAGAGATTGTATCCTACGGAGAACTCAAAGGAAGGGAACCGGAAGTCTGGGCCTTATGCGAAGAGGTATGGGGTATTATCAAAAAGGAAGTTCCTGACGTTGAAAATTTTGAAAAAATAAAAGAATGTCCCATCGGGGAGATGGCGGACCGGTTGATTTGCGTTATCCCAGATGACGAACCCGGTGGTATTACCAGGCGGGATGTTTTGAACAAGGAGAATGTTTTTGAAAGACTTGAAATGACGCTTGCTCGAGTGGCTGATTTTTTGGATTTTTTAGGTTTGGTTACCGACCCTATTTTTTCCCAGGATAAAAGCGAAAATGTCAGCAAAAAGATTAAAGCGAAAAAAAAGTCCAATAGCGACACTTCAAATTTCAAGGAAAGATTTGAAAAAATTAAAGAAAAAATTTCTCCGGAAGCAGGAGACCAAATTGCCAGGGAAATAAAAATTTTATCCGGTATGTCCAAGGATGGAAGCGAGTACCATATTGTTAAAAAATGGCTTGATTTTGCTATTGATTTTTTCAGTCTCGAAGAAACGAAAGACAGGAAAAACTTAAGAGTGGTCAAAAAAATACTTAACAGCGACCATTGTGGCTTAGAAAAAATCAAAACCCGCATTTTTGAAGAACTTGTTGTTCGTCGTTTGAACAAAGACAAAAAAGGCCCCATACTTTGTTTTGTCGGCCCCCCGGGCACGGGCAAAACCTCCTTGGGGATGTCTATCGCCCGAGCTACTGGAAGAAAGTTTATTCGCTTGTCTCTTGGTGGAGTGAATGACGAAGCCGATGCAAGAGGGCACAGTCGGACTTACGTTGGAGCTTTACCCGGTAAAATTTTAGAACATATAAAAAGAAGCGGGTCATCCAATCCTGTTTTTATGCTTGACGAGATAGACAAAATCGGCAAATATGGAGCAAAAAATCATGGCGATATTGAGCCGGCAATGCTTGAGGTGCTTGACCCGGAACAAAATCATTCTTTTTTGGATCACTTTTTGGCTGTACCGGCGGACCTTTCAAAAGTGATGTTCATCACGACGGCCAATATCTCGGAAACAATCTTGCCGGCTCTCCGGGACAGAATGGAGATTTTAGAGTTGTCAGGGTATACCGAGGAGGAAAAAGTTAAAATCGCTCAAAAATTTTTACGACCGAGACAAATTAAGCAAAATGGCCTGCGAGGCAAAGTAAGAGTTGTTTTTTCAAAAGAAACCTTGTCCTTTATCATTCGTGGATATACAAGAGAAGCTGGTGTAAGAAATTTGGAACGCGCTATAGGTTCAATTTGTAGAAAGATAGCTGTAGAAAAAGTTGCTAAAAACAAATCTCTGAAAAGATTTACTGTTTCAAAAAAGAGCATAGTTGAATTTTTGGGTCATGAAAAATATTTTTCAGGAATAGTCAGAAAGTTGAAACCTGGTGTTTCAATTGGGTTGGCATGGACTCCTTATGGCGGGGAAATTCTTTATGTTGAGTCTCTTATTACGGCAAACAAGGGAAAGGGCGATTTGATTTTGACTGGTTCTTTGGGAGGTGTTATAAAAGAATCTGCTCAAATAGCTCGTAGTTACTTGCGTGGTAGAATTGGTCAGAATTTGCAGAAGAAATTGAAAAACGATATCCATATTCATGTTCCAGAGGGGGCTGTCGATAAGGATGGACCGTCAGCGGGATTAGCTATATTATTTTCTCTGTATTCTTGTTTTAAAAATCAGGTTCTTAGAAAGGGAGTTGCTGTCACGGGCGAAATTACTTTGATAGGAGAAGTTTTACCTGTTGGTGGTATTAAGGAAAAAATAATAGGCGCGGCGCGCGCGGGAATAGAAGAAATTATTTTACCGAAAGGAAATGGAAGGGATTTATCTGAATTGCCAGCGTCCTTAAAGAGGAAAATGAAATTCCATTTGGTTGAAAATGCGGAGGAGGCGTTAGACAAGGCTTTTGGGAGAAAAAAGGGAATAAAAAACGAATAGCGATGAACTACGAAAATTTATAAACAAAAACCCGACAAACTTGTCGGGTTTTTTGATTTTTTGATCTTCTGAACCAAATTATCACACATTTCATGCTATCGCCCCAGATGTGTGATAGCACAAAAGGAATGATATAGTTTTTTTTGTTTCAAAATTTTTGTGATATAACTAATGCGGTCGGCGTAAGTTATATCACATTGAAAAAACTTGCTTTCAGCGCGAGGAGGTGGTAGAAATTAGGGGAGGTAAAATTCTTTGAAAAGGAGGGTGTTTTCGATGGCGACAAAAATTATAGTAGTGGATTTGAGGGATATTATAATAAAAAAACTTTCTCGTCGTGGTGGTATCTGTCTTAATGAAATTGAACCACATCTTCTTTCTGAGGAGATTATATTTTCTACAGATGAACTTACGGGGGTGTTAGAAAGAATGAGGAGGAGAGGAGAGATTTCCATAAAGATAGGTGGATTTTTTAAAAAAAATAAAGAGCTTGATGTTGTGGTTAATGTTCATTTAAGAGAAGACTTGATAAAAGAAGACTTGATTTTAAAAACGATAGAACATCATGAAGGATGTTGAAGAAAATTAAAAGCCCTTCGGGCTCGCCTCGCGATAGCGGGGCTTTTTTCTTTTTACCATATAGCCAC
Organism: Patescibacteria group bacterium; assembly: GCA_018817995.1. Lineage (GTDB taxonomy): Bacteria > Patescibacteriota > Minisyncoccia > JAHISW01 > Tagabacteraceae > JAHISW01. The sequence continues at coordinate 4,991 of JAHISW010000040.1, forward strand.
GATCGCGAACATATGGTAAATTTTTAGTTTTGCTTAGGACGATACTGCAGAGCCTCAAAGATGCGGGGCTCTTTTATTTCTTAGCCTCAAGTTCTTAATGCAATAATTCTTTAAATACTTCGTATGGTGTTTGCCATTCTAATACTTTTCGTGGACGACCATTTAGAAGATCTTGAACCTTTTTAATTTTATACTTAGATATTTTTCTGAAATCTGTCCTTTTGGGAAAAAATTGTCTAATAAGCCCATTGGTATTTTCATTAGTACCTCTTTCCCAAGAACTATAGGGATGAGCAAAGTAAACTTTCATTTTGGTGTTTTTGGTAAAAAGCTTATGCTCTGCCATTTCTTTTCCTCTGTCATAAGTCATTGATAATTTCATCTGTTGTGGAAGTTTATTTGCCTCTCTTGCAAAAGCTTTACGAACCGACA